>CALKRK010000041.1 GCA_937989675.1 uncultured Arenicella sp.
ACGGTTACCGGCGAGTCCGCATTCGTCGCTAGCGAAGAGGGTGAGTCTGAACTGAACTGGAAAAAACTAGAAAATTAAAAAAAGAATGATTTTTTTGAATCCAAACTGACTAAAGCTGCATCTAAAAGGCAAGCAGTAAAATCCACGAGTATGGGTAAGAAGTTTGTTTACGAGTTTTTGCCCCCATACTTACTATCGGAATGTTAAGTTGAATCGTGATATTCCAACCTTGTATGAAGTTTATAAAGGTCACGGAGATGGGCCTCTTTCATAGCATAGGGTTGTATTACGCGTAAGGTAATAGGAATTTAAAATGAATCTAAAGAAGTATAAGTCTTTTTTCTTGGGTATCGGCGTTGTTGGCGGCGCTATTGCAATCGCATTTACGCTAATCGCCTTAAAACCGAAACCAGAGGAAGAGGAAAGCAAGAAGCCTCCTTTGGTTGTTCGAACCGCAGATGCCGTTTCAAAAGAACAAACGGTGTACTCTACTTTTCAGGGAGAAGTTCGCGCTAAGACAGATATTGAATTGGTCACACAGGTCACTGGTAAGGTCGTGTCGGTGTCCAGCAAGTTTATCGAAGGTGGCGAGTTTGCGCCGGGCGAAACCTTATTGCAGATTGATGAGGCTGACTACGAGGTGGCTTTGAAATCGGCTGAAGCCAGCGTGGCCTCAGCTCAGGTGGACTTGGATGTTGAATTGGCCACGGCCGCAACCAACGCCAAAGAATGGCAAGACCTACAAGGTAAGCCGATCGAGGAGGCCAACCCTCTACGCTTGAATAAACCCCAGATCGATCGTGCGAAAGCTCGCCTTGATGCCGCCCGCGCTGAGCTTGCTGCAGCCAAACTCAATTACGATCGCACTAAGATCAGCGCACCATTCGCTGGTCGTATTATGAACGTCTCTGCGGAGCTAGGGCAATTTATGTCTCGTGGGTCCAGCATAGGCCGCGTGTTCGCTACCGATACTATGGAAGTGCGTATACCGATGACGGATGTGCAAATCAGTGAATTGGGCTTAAGCCTTGGTTACTCAGCATTGTCTGCTGGCGTTGAAGGCATTCCTGCGACCGTTTCCACTTTGTTTGGCGATCAACGACGAAGTTGGGACGGGTTTGTTAAGAGTGTTGACGCCAGTGTCGATAATGAAACGCGATTGTTGTTTGCCACAGTAATGGTTGATAAGCCATTTGCACAACTGGGCGCTGCGTCGATGCCATTGGTTCCGGGTTTATTTGTTGACGTTGAGCTTGCCTCGCCAAACAAAATAAGCGGTTTGGAATTGCCTCGTACAGCGCTACGTAATGGAAGCCAAGTCTATGTGTATGAAAACGATGAGCTTAAGTTGAAGCCCGTCAAAGTAGTTTTCACTTCTCAGGAAATCGTTATCGTTGAAAATGGTGGCGTAAGCCAACTAACTTTAGGTGAAAAAGTCATTACTTCGTCTGTACCTGGAGCCTATGAAGGGATGCCGGTGAAATTGACAGAAGAAGCGCAAGCCTTAGCAGACGCAGCCGAATCTTCGAGTTCTGAAGCGGCTGCTTCTGAGGCGCAGGTCGGCGTCGAATCGACTGAGCTTATTCAAGTTGAAACGGTTGAGCCAGAAGCTACCCAATCTGAAACTGAGGATGTAAGCGAGTACGTAGAGGCGGATGATTCTGAAGTTGAAGAGGTAGTGGCACCGCAATCTTCATCGAATGACGCGCCCAAAGTTACCGTAGAAAGTTAAGCCGCTGAATCTGTGTAGCAAGTCGGTAAGACAAGTTTTGGAACCGGCTGACTCCACGCCAAGGTAAGAGGAAAAGAAAATGAAAAGGTTAATCGGATGGTGGGCCCATAATCACGTGGCGGCCAACTTAATGATGATTGGTATCATCGTTGCAGGCATCATTGGCTATAACAAATTAGAGCGCGAGATATTTCCAACCATACCATTCCCAGGTATGCAGGTGATTGTGACATGGCCAGGCGCCAGCCCGCGTGATGTGGAGCAGCAGGTTGTTTCACGCATCGAAGAGTCTCTGAAAGATTTGGAAAGCCTTGATTGGGTTCGTTCCGAATCTGGTGAAGGTTGGGGCGGTGTCTTTATCATGGCGGAAAATTCATCGGATTTTTCATCGGTCATGGATGACGTAACCAGCCGTGTTCAAGGGATATCGAGCTTGCCGCCAGATATTGAACAGCCGCGCATTAGCCAATGGGTAACGCGTGAAGAGATGATGCGAGTCGCGGTGCACGGCGACGTTGGGGAGCATACTCTCAAACGCCTGGCCGATGATATGAGGCGCGAAGTCGCACAGCTTGAAGGTATTTCGATTGTAGAGACCTTTGGCACACGCGCCGAAGAAATCTCTATTGAAGTTAGTGAAAGCGCTTTGCGGCGTTATCGCATTTCGTTTGACGAAATTTCTCAAGCCATTCGAGGCTCATCCATTAATTTATCTGCGGGCAATGTTCGAACTGACGGCGGAGATTACACACTACGCACCAACAGCCTTGCCGACACTGAAGTCGATTTCTCGAGTATCGTTGTTCGACAACTTCCGGCCGGAGGAGTTATTACGGTTGGTGATGTTGCAAAAGTCATCGATGGTTTTGAGGAGAATGAGATCCTAGCGACATTGAATGGGGAGCCCGCGGTACTCATTCAAGTGATGTCGAGTGAAGTGATGGACGTGGTGACTATGTCCAAATCGGTTAAAGAATGGATGGAGAAGCGTGAAAAGACGTTGCCTGAAGGCGTGAGCCTCACTTTGTGGCAAGATGCGGCCGTCGATTTTAATTCAAGAATGTCGAGTATCGGTTCGGCCGCGTTCTCAGGTTTGATATTGGTTTTTCTTGTCCTGTTTTTAACGCTAAGGCCGATCGTGGCGTTTTGGGTCTCGGCTGGGGTTGCTACGGCTTACGCTGGTACCTTTGTGTTGATGCCTATGTTGGGCATTTCCCTGAATATGTTGTCCACATTCGCGTTCTTACTGGTGTTGGGGATTGTGGTGGACGATGCGATTATCATCGGTGAACGTATTCACACCGAGGTAGAAGCTGGAAATTCCGGCCTGCAAGGGTCCGTTGATGGTGCGTTTCGAGTTTCAAAGCCAGTGATTTTCGGCGTGTTGACGACTATTATCGCGTTCCTGCCCTGGTTGTTTGTTAGTGGCGCCACTTCAGAATTTACTCGTCAAATTACCTGGGTGGTGATACTCGCATTGGTGTTCTCCCTGATTGAATCGTTGTTCATCTTGCCATCGCATTTATCCAACATTAAGCCAGTTGAAACGCATAACCGATTAACGCGCTTTCAAAACCGCATTGCAGAAAGCATTGTCTGGTTTGGCGATGTTAAGTACGGCGCGTTTATGAAAAAGGTACTACGCGCACCGTGGTTGACCGTGGCGTGTTTTGTTTCACTTTTTATCGTTGTGGTTTTTGGGTTAATGGGGGCCAACTACGTTAAGTTTTCATTTAACCCCGAAGTTGAAGCCGAGCAGGTTGACATTAATATCGAGCTCAGAGAAGGCACAACTTACGACCGTGCATTGGAAATACTGGCTAGATTGCAAGCCGCACAATCAGCCCTAGTTGCGGACGTTGAGCAAAATGCCGAAGAGGGTGAAAACAGCAAAGTTGTCGAGAACTGGTATACACGCTCACGGCGCGACAGCGTTATTGCGATTATGCGCCTAGCACCGCCCGAGGAACGTGCGATGTCTGCTAAGGAAGTTGCACTTGATTTACGTGAGCGAATTGGTGCGATTCCCGAAGCCAAATCAGTGTCGGTCGGCTATTCAATCGACAGCAACGGGCCTGATATGGATATCTCGGTGCGCCACCCAGACCTTGATCAATTGCAATTGGCGGTAGACGAAATTACCGACAAGCTACGCAGCTTTCCAGCTTTGTATGATGTGTCTAACAATCTGGATAGCGCCAGTGAAGAGTTAAGGTTTGACTTGAAACCTGGAGCAGAGCAACTGGGCTTGACCCTCAGTCAAGTGATGCAACAGGTTCGTCAGGCGTATTACGGCGATGAAGTACAGCGCCTGCCGCGTGCGGCGCAAGACGTGCGTGTAATGGTGCGTTACCCGAAGGAGAGCCGGAACTCTCTAGAGAGCCTGAAACACTTTCGAGTTCGTATGAACGATGGTCGCCAAGTGCCTCTGACATCGATAGTTGATATTTCTTACGGGCCTGGTCTGAAGCAAATTCGTCACTGGGACGGCTTGCGAGCAGGCCGAGTACAGGCGCATTTGAAAGAGCCGATCATGGACGAAATCATGAAAGAGTTGAATAGTGACTTTTTCCCGGCTCTGGAAGAAAAATACCCTGGTCTCACACGAGCGGCGGTTGGTGAACAGATTGCCGAAGCCGAGTTTGGCGCAGAAATGGCTCAGTTGGGTTTGGTTGCCTTAGCCGCAGTAATTTTCCTACTTGCGATTGCTTTTAAAAGCTACTTTCAACCGATTGTTATTTTAGTGGCGTTACCGTTTGCATTTGTAGGCGCCATAATTGGGCATTTTGTTATGGGCGAATCGTTTTCGTTGTTCAGCTTTTTTGGCGTGATTGCTGCATTTGGTGTAGTGATTAATGACAACTTAGTATTAGTCGACGCTTTCAAGAGTTATCAAGGCCAAGGTATGAGTGTACGCGACGCGATTCATCGCGCAGGTAAGTCAAGGTTTCGGGCGATTTTGATCACTTCTGTGACCACGTTTGTTGGTCTTGTGCCCTTAATGCTAGAGCAGTCAAGTCAATCTGCCTTCTTAAGGCCGGTGGTAATTTCCTTGGCGTTCGCCTTAGTGGTGGCATTCTTCGTTACCTTATTCTTAGTACCATCGTTGCTGGTAATCGGCGACCGCATAAGGGCGTCGGTTCGTTCGAAGGCGACGAATGTAAAGCTGCGTGCAAAATATGAACAGGCTAAGTTGGGAGCGAACTCCTAGCGTTTTGTTTAAGTTTGGTTTATCTGGTTATGGGGCTCTACGTTAGAGCCCCTTTTTTATACAGTTAAGGTCATTGCCGAATAACATCAGTTATGGAGCAAAGGCCATACATGACAAAGTCAGGTGCTAGAGGTAGGATGTCTCTAATAATAAACTGAATGGATCTTCCGTTATGCCGACAGCAACGCTTATCTCCTTAGGCTTCTACGTGTTACTGATGCTCGGTATTGGCGTGTATGCGCTGCGTTATTCAACCGGCAATCTATCCGAGTTTATGTTGGGAGGGCGTCGGCTTGGGCCGGGCGTTACCGCGTTATCAGCCGGTGCTTCGGATATGAGTGGCTGGCTAATGTTAGGCGTGCCAGGTGCCGCGTACGCAAGTGGCCTTTCATTAACATGGCTAATCATCGGTTTGATAATCGGTGCGTATATGAATTATTTGTTGGTCGCGCCACGCCTTAGAGTATTCACGGAATCCATTGACGACGCCTTAACCATTCCGGATTACCTTGAGAAGCGCCTAATGGATGGTAGTCACGTGCTGCGCATTCTGGCATCGATCGTTATTGTGGTTTTCTTTGTGTTGTACACCTCATCCGGCATGGTCGCTGGAGGCAAACTGTTTGATAGTGCGTTTGGCTTGCCATACCAAACCGGGCTATGGGTGACCACGGCTGTGGTGTTGGCGTATACGTTTATGGGTGGCTTTATGGCCGTCAGCCTGACTGATTTTGTGCAGGGCATTATTATTTGTTTAGCACTCGTGGTAGTGCCTTTAGTGGCTTTTCTTGGCCTAAATAGTGGTCTTGGTGATGCGCAAAGCTCGTTGATCCAAATCAATCCGAATCTATTTGCGGTTTTCAGTGGCGTAACGGTCATTAGCGTTGCTTCGAGCATGGCTTGGGGCTTAGGTTATGTTGGCCAGCCACACATCATTGTGCGTTTTATGGCAATACGTTCTTCATCCGACATACCAACCGCCCGTCGTATTGGCATGAGCTGGATGATCATTGCCTTGCTAGGCGCAACCTCAACTGGTTTGGTCGGTGCCTTATATGTCGCCCAGCATAATATTGCCCTGACAGACCCAGAGACGATTTTTATCGTACTGTCTCAAACACTTTTTCACCCGTTTGTTGGTGGCTTTTTGCTGGCGGCTATTTTAGCGGCCATCATGAGCACGATCTCCTCGCAATTGCTGGTTTCGTCTAGCTCGCTGACTGAAGACGCCTATCGTTTGTTTTTTCGCCGCAATGCGAGTCAACGTGAATTGGTGTTAGTTGGTCGACTTTGTGTACTTGTGGTGGCATTGATTGCCGCTGTGTTAGCGCTTAACCCCAATAGCAGCGTGTTGGGCCTTGTTAGCCATGCGTGGGCAGGGTTTGGTGCCGCTTTTGGGCCAATCATTATTTTGAGTTTGCATTGGCGGGGCTTGAGTAAGCAAGGTGCCTTGGCTGGTATATTAGTTGGCGCCATAACGGTATTGTTATGGAGCTATCTGCCAGTGTTACCGGCGCTTGACGGTAGCGACGTCAAACGAACGCTCGACAGCAAACTTTATTCTCTCTTGCCTGGTTTTGTGTTGTGCTGGCTTGTGGCCTTTGGTGTAAGCAAGTTCACTCCTCCGCCAAAGCTGGTTTTAGATAAATTTGATCGTGCGCATGGCATTATGCGCTCATAAACTATTATCGCTTAATCCACACTAGTTACTATGACCACACATCTTGATTTCTCCGCGCGCGAAACAGCGTCGGGCGTGAACTCTCTTTTTATCGAACGCTGGTCTCCGCGTGCTTTTCAACCGCACGTTATTGAAGCCGATGTTTTGACTCGAATTATGGATGCCGCGCGTTGGTCTCCCTCTTGTTTTAATGCCCAGCCATGGCGTTTTTATACCTCTACCGCTGGCACCTTTGATGATTTTTTGAATCTGCTGGTTGAAGGTAATCAAGCTTGGGCGAAAGATACCAGCGTGATTGGTTTTCTAATTGGCCAAAAGCACTTTGAGCATAACGGTAAACCGAATGCCTACTCGGCATTCGATAGCGGCGCGGCCTGGATGTCGCTCACCATGCAGGCTCGTATGGAAGGCCTGTACACGCATGGAATGGGCGGCATTAAAGCGCCCGAGGTTGCCGACTATCTCAAGCTCGACACTCAAAAATTTGAGGTTATAATGGGTTTTACGATTGGCAAACTAGCTGACCTTGATTCTCTAAGCGATGAACAACGCGGCAACGAAGTGCCAAACGATCGCAAAGCTTTAGAACAAATTTGGCAGCAGATCTAAGAGCCAAGTTCCTTGAGTGTCATTGCTTTGCGATCACTGTTCTAACCGACTTCTCGAAGCGATCAATGATGGTGTCTACATCTGATTTGCTGGTGATTAGTGGTGGAGAAAAGGCGACTGAATCTACTGATGGAAGCGGCCTGGCAATTAGGCCGTTTCTGTAGCATTCAACCGTAACTTGAGGTGCTATCTTGGTAGCGGCGTCAAAGAAAGTTTTGCTATCACTATCCTGCATAAGCTGCACGGCCGCTAACATGCCGTGCCCTCTTACTTGACCAACAAAGTGATCTTTTGCAAAGCGTGCGTTCAATTGTTGATGAAAGTAGGCACCTACCTCGGCGGACTGATCGACCAAGCCGTCTTGCTCGATAATGTCTAGGTTAGCCATTGCGACGGCTGCGCCAACTGGGTGGCCCGCGTAGGTGTAACCATGAGCAAAGCTACCGTACTTCGCCGAGCCTTGTTTTATTACATCCCAGATCTGTTCAGTAATAAATGACGCTGAAAAAGGGAAATAACCACTGGTAAGCGCTTTTGCAGTCGTAATCATATCGGGCTCGATACCATAGATTTCGCTGCCAAACCATTTGCCCAAGCGCCCATACCCACATACGACTTCATCAGCGATAAACAATATGTCGTACTTTTTGGTGATTTTTTGAATCTCTGCAAAATAACCTTCAGGTGGTGTGATGACGCCACCTGCGCCCATCACAGGCTCCGCAATAAATGCACCAACAGTGTCTGCGCCATGTTGCAAGATCAATTCTTCAAGTTCCTTAGCTCGGCGCACTGAAAATTCATGTTCTGTTTCGCCTTCTAGAGCATGACGAAAGTAGTCAGGCGATTCGGCATGAAGCACACCGTCTATAGGTAGATTAAAATCTTTATGAAACGACGGCAGCCCGGTTAAGCTTGCCGTGGCAATTGATGTGCCATGATAGGCTTGCCATCTGGAAATGATTTTTCGCTTTTGAGGTTTGCCGATTAGGTTATGGTAGTACCAGACAATCTTCATAAGGCTGTCATTGCCATCTGAGCCACCACTGGCAAAGAAAACTTTCGACATATTGTTTGGTGCCAGAGTCAGCAATCGCTCAGCCAACTCGATTTGCGGCACGTTCGACATCCCTGTGAACGTATGGTAATAACCCATGTTGCTGGCTGCCGCGTGCATCGCATCGGCTAATTCTTTACGCCCATAACCCACATTGACACACCACAACCCTGCGACGGCATCTATTAAGGTATTGCCATCTGTGTCTTGCAAGGTAATACCGCTGCCACTTTGCATAATTCTAGAACCTGTTTTGGCGAATTCGTTTGCATTGGTAGAAGGGTGTAGGATGGTGTTAGCATCGAGTTGCTTCAAGTTTGTTTCGTGGTCGGCCATAGTGATAAAGTATGCGTGTTGTTAGCTTGTTTTCATGGAGCTGCATTTTAAACTAGCATAAGATTTGCGGTGCACGAGTCAAAGGCGTAAATTCGATATATGATTCTTTAGAACTTTAAGCAACAAATAAATCTGCGGATCGGCTTTGCTTTCACCGTGATTAATTTGATGACGAGTCTGACAAAATACTTGGGCCTGAACAAAAGCGAAACTAGGAAGAGAGCATGACCGAACCAAGCAAAATAAATAAAATTGACCTGAAAATTTTGACGATCTTGCAGAAGAGCGCACGAATTACTAATCAGCAGCTTGCTGAGCAGGTTCATCTTTCAGCCAGTGCCTGCCTTAGTCGTGTTAAGCGCCTTGAGAGCGAAGGGCTTCTGAAACGGTATATCACTGAAATAGATTTGGAAAAGCTGGCTCCGCACGTTGAAGCATTTGCGGAAGTAACGTTAGAAAATCATTTCCCCGATGATTTTGACCGGTTTGATGACGCAGTGGCCAAGGTGGAACAGGTGACTGACTGTTACAAAATAAGCGGTGCGTATGACTACCTATTAAAATTTGTCTGCACCGACGTTAAATCATACAACCGCATTAGTGATGGTTTGATTAAGAGTAATATCGGTATTGGTAAGATCAACACATTGATAATTCTTGAGCGCACCAAAGACTTTTCAGGTTATCCATTAGATACGCTGGTTGAGCTATAACGGCTCTCTTTAGCTCTTAACTTAAGAATAATTACCACTTATCGTTAAATTGTGCCGTTCGGCACCTTATCCACTGAAGTGCCACTATTTTTGGCAAACTTCCATCATCGAGAGACTCCGGCTCATTTGAGCAACCTACTCACTGAGGATAGTTCGCCATGAAAAAGACAGTTTTAATTATCGTGATTAGCGCTTCATGTCTACTTTTCATAACGGTTCATGCGAATTCTGTATTGCAATCGCATGATACTAATGCCGAGCAGGCGAAGTCGGCAGAGCTTGCATTGGCGCTCGTCAGCCAGCTTAGGATCGATAGCCCAAATGCAACCATCACGATTGTGATCGACGGTGAACGATTTCGCGTTCAATCCACACCACACTTGGAATCTCCTGCAAAAACTCTCGAGCGGCGCTGGTTTTCTGATCTGCAGGCGGATTTACAAGACTATGCCTTCAAGTTAAAACTCGTTGCTGGCATCAACGCAATTCGAGTAGTTGAACGGGTCCGTGTAGTGATTGATCAACAGCTTATTTTGGTCGCCGACCTAATGAGCATAAAGGCGTTTGGCGTGGAGCCCAAGCGCTATTGCGCCCATCGATGTTAAGCTTCATGAATGATAGTTCCATTAGACAACTAGTAACACGCCCGTGACTTCTTCTTTAAAAACACGCTCGCTTTTTTCAGCTGGCATTCAGTTCTGGTTTTTTCATGTAACCGGCCTATTGTCGGTGCTGTTGATGCACATGCTGTTCTTTATCCTTGTGGGGCCGAAGGAGTTACTGGTGGCCGATTTGGTGGGGCAAGGGATTTGGGCGACTTGCTTTTTCTTAGCCGGTTTGGCTTTACGGCGACGCTATATTGTTAATGCTTGGGGAACTCAAAACATTAGCCAAGTACTAATCAAGGGGCTGTTTGTCAGTACGCTATTGTGTTTGATTATAACGCTTGTACTTTCCGTGCTTTTTCTACCGATTTTTCTCGATGAAGTTCTGGCGCAGAAGCGTATCGAGAGCCCTGGTATGTCAACCTCCAAATTCATTTGGACATTCTTTATCGCTAATTGGGTTCAATCTCTTTTTTACCTTTTTGCTTGGCTGGGCTTGTATATCGGCATTACCAATAGCCGCCGAGCGAAGGCCGCTGAAGTTGATAACTTACGCCTGCAGAACAGTTTAAAGGAAGCCCGTTTAAGCAGCCTATCAAATCAGCTCAACCCGCACTTTTTGTTTAACGCTCTGAATAATATCCGCTTTATGATTCAAGAAAATGGCGAACACGCTGAAGAGATGATTATGTCGCTCTCTGAAGTACTGCGCTATTCCTTAGAGAGCAGCAAGCAAGATAAGCTGCCTCTAGAGAAGGAGGTTGGTATTATCGAGCGCTATATTGATTTGGTGAAAATACAGTTTGAAGATCGCCTGCAATTCAATCTGGACATCGATAAGACACTACATCGTAAGCTAGTGCCGCCGATGATATTGCAAATGCTTATCGAAAATGCGGTTAAACATGGTGTTGAGCAGTTGCAAAATGGTGGTGTAATAGAAGTCCGTTGTTTTGAGAGCGGTGGGCGCTTAATGATGAGCGTATGTAATGATATTCCAAAGAAAAAGCGAACTAATACCTCGGACACCGGCATTGGTCTAAAGAATATCGAACAGCGGCTTCGCTTGTTGTACGCCAACGGAGCCAGTTTGAAACATGGTGTGGTCGACGAACAATTTTGTGTTTCGATTGATTTGCCGCTGGAGTAGAAAATAAAAGGTTAATGCCGTTGGTGACGATGATATGAAAGCGATTGTTGTAGAAGATTCTAGGTTGGCTCGCGAGGGCATGCTGAAGATGTTAGCTAGCTTTTCGGAGCTGAATGTTGTGGGTTCGGCGGACCACCCCAAAACTGCGTTAAGCTTGATAGATAAGGAACACCCTGACGTTTTGTTTTTGGATATTCACATGCCTGGTGAGAGTGGGTTTGATTTGCTCGAGAAGCTTGATTACGCGCCTAAGGTGATATTCACGACAGCTTACTCAGAGTACGCCTATCGATCATTTGACTTTAACCCAGTGGATTATTTATTGAAGCCGGTTAGTCAAGAGCAGCTGGCGCAAGCAATTCAAAAACTCAATATAGACGAGGCTGACAATAAGCCTCAAGAAGAGCCGCTGGAGATCACCAGCAAGATTTTTATCAAAGATGGCGATGATTGCCACTTGGTCACCCTAAGTTCGATCCGCTATTTCGAAAGTTGTAAGAACTATGTTCGTGTTTTCTTTGATCAACAAAGCGCGTTCGTAAAAAAAGCGCTCAGCTCGGTTGAGGCGCGGTTACCGGCACGTCATTTCTTCAAGGTGAGCCGTCAGTACATCGTAAACCTGTTCGAAATTGAAGCCATTAACGAGGGAATCGGAGATGGTTACGAGCTGACGATGAGTGACGGCAAGACAATCGAGGTGTCGCGGCGAAATGCGGCGGAGTTAAAAAAATTACTCAGTTTGTAATATGCGCCGATTCGTTTCTGCAAAAATTTCGGCAAAGCCAGACCGCAACCGCAGAATCTAACTTGCTCCGCAGCGCTTTCAGCGCCTAATTTTGCGCCTCCTATGGAAGAATGACTGAAATAGGAGGCACTGAATGATTATCGTTAGAACGGCTCGTGAGTCCGACATAGATGGTGTACTGAATTTAGCAAAGCTGGCTTTCCCTGGCATGACTACGCTGCCACCGGATAGAAAGGTGTTAGCCAGTAAATTGGCGCGCTCGGTTGAAAGCATTGCCAAGACGGTTACAACACCTAACGACGAAGCCTATTTTTTGGTGATGGAAGACACCGAAACCAATGCGCTTGTGGGCACATCTGCGATACTGGCCTGTCTAGGCAGTGTTGATGAGTTTTATTCCTACAAGCTCAATAAGGTCACACACAGTTGCAAAGAGCTGGATAAGAAGGTTTCAGTTGAGACTCTGAACCTCTCAAATCATTTTGAGGGGTTTGCGGAGGTCGCCACCTTGTACCTGGACCCCAGTTATCGCCATAACGGCAATGGAAAGCTCCTTGCCCGCAGTCGTTACCTGTTCATGGCTCAATTTCGTGAGCGCTTTCCTGAAGGTGTAATGGCCGATTTGCGCGGTTACTTTGACGACGATGGTTGTTCGCCATTTTGGGACGCCGTTGGCAGTCACTTTTTTGATATGCCCTTTGCAGAAGCTGATTTATACGGTGCCATAAATGGGAATCAGTTTATCGCTGATCTAATGCCCAAGCACCCCTTGTATGTTAACTTGCTTCCCACATCGGCGCAGGAAGTAATCGGCCAACCCAATGTAAAAGGTAAGCCAGCGTTGACGATGCTCAATAAAGAGGGCTTTCGTTGGAATGGTCATGTGGATATTTTTGATGCCGCCCCCAGCGTGGATACCAAGATTGACGACATCGAATCGATCAAGCACAGCGCAGTTGCTGAAGTTATCGGAATTTCTGAATACGAAGGTGATGAGAGCGCCATGCTTGTAAGCAGTGACATTACCTCTTTTAGAGCCTGTATGACCTCCATTTCGGTTGAAATGGGAGGTGTTAAATTACCACGTGCAACGCTCAAATCACTCGGTATCGAATTGGGCGATTCGGTTCGTTATTTGTTGGTTTGATTGGTTTGAAAGCGATGAGCAAGCAACTCAATACTTATTATTTGCATGCCAAGGTGGCCTTATGATGAACAGCTATGAAGTTAATTTTGATGGCCTAATTGGGCCTACTCATAATTACGGTGGCTTGTCGCATGGCAATGTTGCCTCAAAGAGTAACGCCTTGAAAATTTCCTACCCCAAACAAGCTGCGTTGCAAGGCCTCGAGAAGATGCAATTCATACGTAGCCTGGGTTTGCCGCAGGGCGTTTTATTGCCACATCAAAGGCCCCATCTACCAACGCTACGCGCCTTAGGGTTTGCTGGTTCGGACAAAAAAATTATTCAACAAGCGTCGAATTCAGCACCCGAATTGTTGGCGAGTTGTTACTCGGCTTCATGCATGTGGACGGCGAATGCGGCCACCGTTTCACCCAGCGCAGATTCCGCCGACGGAAAAGTCCATTTCACCGCGGCCAACCTTTCCAGCATGTTTCATCGTTCTATTGAGCATCAAGGCACAGCTCAATTGCTGCGAAGGATTTTTGCCGATTCGTCTGTTTTTGAGCATCATGATGCGCTTCCTTCTGGCAGTCATTTCGGCGATGAAGGCGCGGCTAATCATAACCGTTTTGCCATGAATTATGGGGAGCGAGGTGTGCAGTTGTTTGTTTTTGGTCGGTACGCTTTTCGTGAAAACAAACACGTTGCAGCTAAGTTTCCGAGCCGGCAGACTTATGAAGCGTCGCTAGCGATCAGCCGTCTGCATCAGTTACCTTCTGATTCGGTGGTCTTTGCACAGCAGAACCCCAAGATTATCGATGCCGGTGCCTTTCATAACGACGTCGTCAGCGTAGCGAACCTGAATACATTCTTTATGCACGAAGAAGCGTTTGTCGATAAGACGCGGATGCAAGCCGAGTTGCAAGAAAAGTTTGGAGATGAAGAGCTGCACTTTATTGAAGTGCCGACTGACCAAGTGTCGCTGGACGCGGCTGTTAAATCGTACTTGTTTAATTCTCAGTTGATCAAACGGCCCAATCAGGATGGTTTGGTATTGATCTTGCCGGAAGAAAGCCGCGAGAATGAGCACGTGTTTGCCTACTTAGAATCATTGAAATCGCTAGGCACTCCAATCAAAGATGTTCGCTTTGTCGATGTGCGTCAAAGTATGCAAAACGGCGGTGGCCCGGCTTGCTTGCGTTTGCGGGTTGCATTGACGCAATCTGAATTAGATGCGGTTAACTCGGATTTTCTGCTGACTGATGAGCTATTTAGTACTCTAAGCGCTTGGGTGGAACGCCACTATCGAGATGAAGTCAGCCCTGAGGATTTGGCTGACCCCGCCTTAGCCGAGGAGAGTTTTTCAGCATTAGATGAACTCACTCAAATTTTTAAATTGGGTGCGTTTTATGAGTTTCAAAAATAGGTCATGAGCTTCCTAGCACATACTCTGGCGCACCCTAAACAAGCCGAGCCACATTCTGTGCAGTTAGATAACGGCGTTCGCTTAGAGTTTCTCGATACCGGGGTGTTGCGTATCAGGCCAGCCTCGAAGGCTAAGCGTCGAGTATTAATTTCTTGCGGTATTCATGGCAATGAAACAGCTCCAATGGAAATTGTCGATCAGCTGTTTAGTGAGATACGAGCAAGTGAATTGCCTGTTGCGGAGGACCTTCTTTTTATTATTGGAAATCCGCCGGCCGCGAATAGTGCCAAGCGTTTTATCGATGAAAATCTAAACCGTCTGTTTTCTGGTAAACACTCGCGCTCTGAGAGTTCTGAAGCTGCGCGAGCGGCGTTGCTTGAACAGCTCACACACGATTTTTTTGTAAACAGTGATGTACCATGTTTACACTACGATTTGCATACAGCCATTCGCGGCTCACAGTTTGAGAAATTCGCGGTCTATCCATTTTTGCATGAGCGTAATTGGTCAATAGAACAACTGGGCTTTCTTGAGTCGTGCGGCCTTGGCGCGGTTCTTTTATCGAATCAACCCGCCGGCACGTATTCGTATTTCACCAGCCGTGAATATGCCGCGCATTCTTTTACCGTGGAATTGGGTAAGGTCCGAAAGTTCGGTGAGAACGATTTGTTTAATTTTACGGCTGTATTGGAAGGTTTGCGGCGCGTGATATCGGGTGTTGAAACATTCGGTCAGCTACCGAAAAAACTGCAGGTGTTCGAAGTGGTGGAAGAGGTGGTTAAACGCACCGATGCCTTTAAGCTGCATATTGAAAGCGATGCGAAAAATTTTACCGAATTTAGCCAGGGCACCTTATTG
>CALKRK010000042.1 GCA_937989675.1 uncultured Arenicella sp.
TCGAAAGCCCACATTCACCGAAAGAAACGGCGGACCGCTACGCGGCCCTTGTTGTCGAAAAAGGGTTGACGCTGTTTGCTCGCATTGATCACTCAGCGAATGCTGCCAGCGCAGAACTTGAACTCGCACCTACCGAGTTGATTCTCTTTGGTAATCCCAAAGTTGGCACGCTGTTGATGCAGTGTGCACCTACGGTGGCTATTGATTTACCGCAAAAAGCGTTGGTGTGGCAATCTACTGATGGAACAACGAAATTGGCGTACACCGACCCAGCTTATATGAAAGATATACATAAAATCGAAGGTTGCGATCCTATTATTGAAAAAGTAAGTAATTTACTTGCTGGACTTGCGCAGGCCGCAACCAGCGAATAGATACTGAAAAAGGTCGAAAATAGACAAAACCTACTTCTTATTTTTGACCATCGAAAATTTCCTTAGTCGTTAGGCTGAAAAAGCCCGCGGTATTAAGCGCCGAGCGTAAACTCGTGTGAAATCTGCCAGTTTCGATGGCATTTATGGTTTGCCTAGACTCTCTCTGCGCTGGCTAGATTCACTTGCGCCGAACTATACTCTGCCCGCAATACCTTTAAGCTACTCAAGTGCTAAGTGACTCTTCGTTAGCTTCCTCGTTATACTAGCCACCAGACACCAATACACATCGAAACCAAGAGCTAAGCATGGGTGATTTTTACATCGAATACGAATACTGGTTTGCTGCGGTTCAGTTAAGCTTGGCTATGTTTGGCATGGGCGCGACCTTAACGCTTAACGATTTTAGAGATGTTGCCCGAGAACCTAAAGCCGTTCTACTTGGAACCCTGATACAGATAGCACTGGTTCCGTTGATTGCCTATGTTTTTATAACGACGTTCGGATTAGCTGGTGGGATTGCTGTGGGCATTGCCTTAATCGCAGCTATTCCCGGAGGGACTACTTCTAACATTTTCACCTTTATGGCGAAAGGCAATAGCCCCTTATCGATTTCCATCACTGGCATTACCACGCTGGCTTGCTTAATCACAACACCACTTATTCTGTCGCTGCTTATTACAGAATTTCTGCCGAGTGGCTTCACAATGCCAGCGGCTAAGATCGTCACAGAAATAGCGCTCACTCTACTGCTACCATTGGCCTTAGGGATGCTTCTACTCAAGTGGGTACCAAAGCATGCGGCACTGATATCCAAATGGAGTATTCGTGCATCTTTATTTGCGATTCTCATGATTGTGGTCGGTTCGTCAAGCGCCGGACGCTTAGATATCGACGCGTTTGGCGGGCAAAATGTGCTTTTGGTCATAGCCTTTCTTACCATATTAGCTGTTTGCGGATGGGCCGCCCCTCGCTTAATGGGCTTGTCAAAAGCCGATTCTACCGCGATTGAAATGGAGGTTATTGTGCGCAACGCCAATTTGGGTGTGCTCATCAAGGCCTCTATGTTTCCTGCAGTCGTTGGCGCGAGCAATCAATTGGGAGACACGGTATTGTTTACGGTATTACTGTATGGCGGCTTGCAACTATTGGTCGCCGCTTTATTGATCTTCGTCTATCGGCGCTAAACCAAAACGCACTACTGAAATTTTCAAATTTCGGCTAGTAGCGTTGCGTCAAATGAGCTGAGCCACTATCATTGATCGTGTACTCGGTCTGCAAACTCGACTTGCATTCAGACACTACGTACTCCCCGGTTAGAGATTAATACACTTTATGAGCAACGCCAGTTTCAGCAGCTTAATCTATAGAATTATCGGCAAGCCTGAGCGCTGGCACGATGAATACATCGTTGAGATGATGGAGCAGTATCTCGATGAAGAAGATGTATTTGATGACCCAAGCAACCTCACTGAACTTGCCGCTGGAGACCATATTCTTTCGCGCATTCAGCAAGGTAATGCGGCACTCAACGCGTTTAATACACTGCTCGATAAAAGCCGTTTTAAGATGATCATTCTGGATGATAAGCTAAGCCCGCTTTATCATAACCAAATTGCGGAGGGCCTGTTCTCTCGCCTGCAAGATCCGGCAAACCCTCCGTCACTCAAACCTGAATTAGTAAAGCTAATTAACAACGCGCCAGAGGCCAACAAGACCAATAAGAACAACATCTTGATGGCGCTTGATTTTCGAGACGAAAACAACGAACAAGTTTATTTACGGTCAATATCCAGCGCCGTAAAGGAGCGCAATAGCCCAACTCAGTTCCATATTTTAATGGTCTTGGACCGCGATCATGCGGACCTCCAGCTAAACGCTGAACTAATCTCACTGTATAAACTCACAGAACGTGAGCAAACCGTTGTTCTAGGCCTAATCCACGGCAATTCGATTAAACAAATCTCCGAGAATTCGTTTATCACTGAGAACACCGTCAAAACCCACCTTAAATCGATTTTCAATAAAACCAGAACAAACTCACAGGGCGCCTTAATCAGCCTAATTCTTACCCACGAATCCCAGGTTTTGGACTCGTACTTTGAATCGGATATAAGCACAGCTAGCCCGATTGCACAGAACGAGAATGATCGTGAACTTACACTCGCAAGCGGCGTTACAATCGCCTATTGTGATTATGGCCCGAAAGATGGCAGACCTATCGTCGTGTTTCATAGCGGCTTTGGTTCGCGGCTTTCTATTCCACCGGACTATGTTGAAATTTGCGAGCGAACCAATCGTCGCCTTATCATTCCAGACCGCCCAGGAATTGGTAAAACCAAGTATATTGAAGGCCACCCTGACCAATGGAATGAGCAATTAAACGAGTTCATAGCGCAACTTGAACTTGATCAATACGACGTTCTTGGCAGCGTCATCAGCTGTCAAATGGCACTGAGTTTCGCAGCTCAAGCAGATGATAAATTACAAAAACTGATACTCACCTGCCCAGTCATTATTAATGAGGACTCGCACGCCCAATACTTCACCGAAATACTTGCGCCGGCCGCTCGCTATGTCCGCTTGTCGCCCTCGTTTGCGAAAGAGGTCTATATACTGTGGCTTAAGAGTGTGACGCTTAATCTGGACGCACACTATCCGCTAATGTTGCAAGAAAGTATCGGCAGCGCGGAACGCGACTACTTCGCAGCCGATAATATGATTCAGCGGCTAACAAATGCGTTTAAAGAAGGTGCACGTCAGAGTTTGGACGGCATATTAAACGAGATGGTGTTCTGCATGACTCCTCTAAATCTCGATCTCTCTAAATTCGAGACCCCAATCGAAGTCTGGTACGGAACCGAAGACAAACGTATTACTCGAGAAGGCGTAGAAAAGATATACAGCGAGTTTCCTAACTGCACTCTTAATATTAAAGAGGGCTACAGCGAGCATTTATATTACCCTTTGCTAGAAGAAATCATCGCCTAAATCGATGTTTTACTTGATTTGCCTGCTTATACAAATGGCAAAATAAGTTATTCACGTCTGAGCTCAACCGGCTTCGTGAGATATAAAATAATATCAGCCTCTATACGATTTTACCTATCTAGCCGCCCACCCAAAATAGTCGCAACACGCAAAGTAAAGGATTGATAAACTCTAAGTACCCTAACTGAAAATAACAACACCATGTCCACCGCCAATAGAAGAATTAAACACATTGCGCCAATTCTTCCGCCCAGCGCCTTACTCACCGAATATCCGGTGTCAAACTACTCTGAACAGTTAATTAGTAAAACGCGCCAACGCATCAGCCACATACTGCACAAAAAAGACGACCGACTGCTGGTAATTGCTGGCCCGTGTTCTGTACACGATGTCGATTCGGCGCTTGACTACGCAAAACGCCTTGCTTCGCTCAGAGAAACCTACACTGATACACTAGAACTTGTTATGCGTGTGTACTTTGAAAAGCCACGCACAACCATTGGCTGGAAAGGCCTGATCAATGACCCAGACCTGAACCAAAGCTATAACGTCGACAAAGGATTGGCTTTGGCGCGCAAACTGCTTTTGAAAATAAATGAGCTCGGAGTGCCGGCCGGTTGTGAGTTTCTCGATGCAGTTACCGGCCAGTATTACGCGGATCTGGTCAGCTGGGGTGCGATAGGCGCACGTACCACAGAAAGCCAAGTGCACAGGGAACTCGCCTCTGGCTTATCTTGCCCCATCGGCTTTAAAAACGGCACCAAAGGAGACATCGATATCGCCGCAGATGCGGTCATCGCAGCGCAATCACAACACATATTTCTTAGCCCTACTGAAGAGGGCACCACAGCGCTTTTCACCACGGCTGGCAACGAAGACGGCCATATTATTTTGCGCGGTGGGCAAACGCCTAACTACGACTCAATTAACGTCGCCAAAGCTTCGGCAATCTTAACCAAGCGGAATATTGAAACCGGCATTATGATCGATATGAGCCACGCCAATAGTCAGAAGCAGCACCGTAATCAGCTTATCGTTGGACGAGATATTGCTCAGCAGTTGACAAGTGGTAATAGCGATATCGTAAGCTGCATGATAGAAAGTCACCTAGTCGAAGGTCGGCAAGATTTTGTCAATGAGAAGCAACTTACTTACGGGCAAAGCATTACCGACGCCTGTATCAACTTCGAGCAAACCGAAGACATATTCGAGCAACTTGCCAGCGCGGTTCAGGCTCGCCGCAAACTTCAAAACTGACGCGACGAGCCACGGCCGTCATTATATAAGCTACCCTCAAACGGCGACCTCACTTTCTCGTAATATTAAAACAGTTGACATATGGTGACACATGTCGCCTAATGGCGACATGAACCCAGCCGCATCAGAATTAGTTATCCTCAAGCACCTTTGGCGTACCAAGGCACAGAGCCTGCGAGAAATCCACTTAGCCATCGAGCCGAAATTGAACTGGTCTCGATCTTCCACGCGCAAAACAGTAGAGCGCATGGTGGAAAAAAATATGCTAAATGTCGCCGATTCACACGGCCTAAAAGTGTATCGCGCAAAGATCAAGAAAATCCCGACACTCGCCGCACTGATTCGCAACTTTGCCGCCGATGTACTTGGCCTGGATGGCCCCTTACCTGTTTCGAATTTAGTTAAGAGTCACATACTTACTGATCAAGAGCTGGTTGAGCTGGAAGAGTACCTTAAGAAACTTGAAGAACAAGAAGCCTGAAAATCATGCCGTTGGAGCAATTAATGAACCAAATCATATTTCTGTGTAGCGCGATTGCGTTCTCAAGCCTGCTTGTTGGAACGCTAGTGTATTGTCTGGCTTTTTGGCTAAAGAAAATCCGTTATTGGCCAACCATCTGGGCCATTGCATTACTAACAATTGCCAGCTCATCATTGCTTGCCTTTGTGCTCTTTTTATCACCGGAATACGGGCCAGCCCTTGCCATTAATTTAGGTTCACATCACGCTCCGCTAGGGCCGAATGATGTGATGCAGTGGAGCGCCGCAGCGCCATCAAACACTCAAGGCACTTTGCTATCGAACGCCGCTAGCTTGACCACAATACTATATTTATCTGGCGTTGGGCTTTTTCTACTACGTTTATTGAACGGCCGACGCCGCGCACTCAAAATCGCCAAATGTGCGACTCAAATGCACACCCTCAATGGGGTTGAGTATTGGGTAACCGAGGCTGCTTTATCACCATTCGCCATTCGTAGAAAAGCAAACGGTAAACGCCATCAAATCGTAATCCCAAGTGATCTAATACACAACTTAAGCAGAGCCGAACTTGGGCATATCCTAAGGCACGAATTAGCGCATACTCAGCGGCGAGACGATGAGTGCGGCTTGTTGTTACGAACCGTTGTGGCACTAACTTGGTTTACGCCAATCTCACACTTACTTTTCTCCAATTGGGCACAAAGCATCGAAATGCAATGTGACCTTGACGCCTTAAGTAACGCGCCCGTAACTTCCAGACGAAGCTACGCTCACACTTTGCTCAAAACGCTCAAGCTAACCCTAGGCCAGTCTTCGCGCTTACCCGTCGCCGCTTTTTCCGGGCGTCATATGAAAAATGAGAAACGACGCCTCACCGCAATCCTTAAAGGAGACGAACGCAATCGCGCGATGCCGCATACGCTCTTCGTTATATTATCTGCAGGCGCGCTTACCTTCGGTAGCGCCATCTTCATGTCAGCTAATGCGGGGGCAGATTGCGACAAACAAAGCAGCCGCACGACTAGCAATAACGACTTCAAGATCAACGGCAGAATAAGTTCAAAGTACGGTCATGAGCGCGACCCATTCAAAACTGGAGAAATGCAAAGGCATAATGGCGTGGATATTGCCGCGCCCTTAGGAACAACGATCTATTCACCAGCGACGGGCACGATTATTGCCATTACCGACAATTTCCTCGGCAACCCTAGATACGGCAAAGTCATGGTCTTGGAAACTGACCACAACACGCGAACAGTACTTGCGCATTTACAAAGCTATAAAGCAAAAGAGGGCCAGCGAATTAATGCTGGTCAAGCCATTGCAACCGTTGGTAAAACCGGCGCTAGCACTGGGCCCCATGTACACATTGAAACCTACGTTGCAGGAAATCGTGTAGACCCAGCCAGCGTATGGTCATTGAACAAGAATTAACGCACAGAGATAACCACCTTTAAGATGAAACTTTACTTGCCGTTTAAAAAAATGCGAATTCTTACTTTTTTTACCCTCTTGTTCATTGGCTTTTCCTACTCTTCAGCCAATGCTGAAACTTCCAAACGTATCGCATTATCATTTGATGATGCGCCACGTGGTACAGGGCCTATGTTCAGCGGTAATGAACGCAGCGAAGCATTGATCGCTGCTTTGGCGAAAGTAAACGCAGGGCCGGTGGCATTTTTCGTGACAACCAAAAACCTAGACTTAAATGACAATCGAGTCAGAATAGGCAGCTATGCGAAGGCAGGCCATTTAATTGCGAACCACTCACATAACCACCCTTGGCTACATAAAATTGACGCTAAAACCTATATCGAAGGAATAGACACCGCAGAATCACTTCTAGAGGGGTTCGATAATCGCCGCCCTTGGTTTCGATTTCCGTATCTCGATGAAGGTAGAACGCTCGAAAAACGAGACAAGGTAAGGCAAGCCTTGACTAAACGCGGGCTCAAGAATGGCTATGTCACGGTTGACAATTTCGACTGGTACCTAGAGCAAAAATGGCTAGAAGCTGCACAGAGTCAACAAAATGTTGACCTTGATGCGCTGCGCCTCGTATACATTGATGTATTGGTCGGCGCAGTCGATTTTTTCGATAGCTTGGCACGAGAAACCCTAGACAGATCACCAGCGCATGTACTGCTGCTGCATGAAAATGATCTAGCCGCGCTGTTTATCGACGACCTAGTCGTCGAATTGAGAAAACAGGGCTGGGAAATCATCAGCCCTGACGAGGCTTATCAAGACCCAATAGCTTCAAAGACACCGCAAACGCTGATGGCTGGTGAAGGACTTGTTGCCGCACTGGCTGTTGAAAAAGGGATTGAAGCAGGCCGATTATCACACTTAGCCGTTGAAGAAACCCAAATAGACCAACTGCTGGCTGACCGCTTAGTATTTAGGACTAGTGGCGCCTTAGAGTTAAGCAATCCGCACTAAGAGGTATTGCGGAACCTCATAAAAAGTGGGGTTAATCGATCTCTTCAAACTCAGCATCGATAACCGATTCGTTGTCTTTTTCCCATTGGGTGAAGCGGTCAAGGTCAGCGGCCACCGTATTTAACGTCCAAGTAAGCAAAGCCGCATCGTCAATAAAACCAAGCGCAACAATAAAGTCAGGCAAGGTATCAATTGGCATGACGAAGTAGATGATTGACGCAACGATAAGACCCAGGCTTTCAATCGAGATGTCTCGGTAATGCCCCTTAGCGTAGCAACGTACTAGGCGAAACGCCGCCTTAGTCTGCCCCAAAATATCACTAAACCTTGAGCTGCTTAAGGCTTTAAACCCCTGTGCACGACTAACCAATTGCAACAGTCGCTCAGGCGCAGCCACCGTAGTGGCAACCAAGCTTTTCGCTTTGCGATATGCCCAACTTTCGAGAAATCTTGACTGCTTATCAGTGCTCATTGGCGCCTAGGAATTTGCTAATGACTACATATAAATATATGAGCAAATTTTGTTAATTCAATATAACAGCAAGGCCTGCACAACGCAGACCCCGCTGATTTCACAATCACTCGCTTTGTGGCTCCTGCTCTGAGACGGTACGAAACTCAACATCCAGTTCCGCCATCAAATAAACGAGAGCCGCGTACGCCGCCACATTTTGGGCTAACTCATCCGGGACAATTTTATCCAGCGTATCGTCTGGTGTGTGATGCAGATCAAAATAGTCCATTCCATTTTGATTTAAGCGCACGGTGGGCACACCAGCCTCGACCAGTGGAATGATGTCTGGGCCACCGTTTGCGACTTCACTTCCGCCGCGTGCGATGCCCAATGGAGCAATGAGCCTACCAATTGCGTCAATCACCGGGTTAGCCGCTTTATCAACATTTGAAACCAACTGCCAGATGGTGCTTGCGCCAAAATCAGATTCAGTTGCAACAACATGATTCGCTAATTCACTTTCATGCTGTTTTGCGTAGGCTCTTGCGCCAAGCAAACCAACTTCCTCGGCACCAAACATCACAACTCGAATAGTTCTCCTGGGCCGCTTTGGTAAGCGCGCAATCAGCTCTGCAGCGGCAGTGGTAATCGCCACGCCCGCACCATCATCGACGGCTCCGGTACCCAAATCCCAACTGTCGAGATGACCGCCTATCAATACGATTTCATCGGGTTTCTCGCGCCCAATAATGTCCAGTATGACATTACCGCTACTCACGTCACCTTTCCAGGCCGCTTCCGAATGCAAATTCAACGTCATGCTCTTACCTAGCCCGTGCAGCCGCCTTAGCTGGTCAGCATCCGGGTTAGAAATCGCGATCACAGGAATGGCAGGCCATGTCCCTTCTTTCGAACTCATCATGCCCGTATGCGGAAATCGATGGAAATCGGAACCCACCGAGCGCACAACCAGCGCTGCCGCTCCGCCACGTTCAGCATGTTGCCAGCCCACGCGCCGCCGCTGATTAGCTTGACTATAGCCACCACCAGTTTGACTTTTCACCATAGCGTCGCCATCGATGAACGCTATTTTATTTTTTAACTCACCGTCTTTAACCGCTTTTATTTTCTCTATCGAGCGAAAATAAACAACATCTGCGTCAATCGTGTCGCTTGACGCGCCAGAGCCACCCAAGGCAGTCCCGTATAGTGGCTGGTTATAAGGCGATGTCAGCGTAACCTGCATAGCACCACGTTCCCAGTACGGCATGGTAAATTCTTCAACCGAGACTTTGTCAAAGCTTAGCTTCTTGCCCAGCTTCACGCCCCATTCTCGTGCGCGTTTTTCGGCCTCGGAACCCGCCAACCGAGCACCGACCTCGGTGGTCAATGATTCAACGATTTCATAAGCCAAGTCACTGTTAAGCGCTTCTTCCATTAGCCCTTGCGCAACTTCGGCTTGCTTTGCATCTAACTCATAATCAGATGCCGTTGCGGCAGTTTGCGCGTAAGCGCTACCAACACCAAGCAACGCGAAAATTGGTACTAAAAATAACTTCATACGATTCTCCAAAAATGGGCAACATCTATCAAAATACGAAGTGTTTTTGATCTGCACGTGTCGAGCCCTTACCGAACGATAGTAAACTATTTTTCTCTCGCCGATAAGACATGTCATGGGGCTTTTTATGCTGAAATACCAAGGCGTTAATCACGCATATAAATGCGGTCATCAAGAACTGCTATGATTGCGAATATCAGTTGAAAATAGAGGCATCAATGATCAAAAAAATTGCGAGCGTTCTCCTTAGCTTACTCGTGCTCATATGGCTAGTTTCCGTCTTGTCATTGCGCTTCGAATCGCATGAATATACCGAGTTAACTGAGCAACAAAAGTCCGCAGCGGCGACATATCTTGAAGGCAAGATCACAAACATCCCCGAAAACTGGCAGTGGTTCACCGTCGAACCAGAGCCTGGAGTCACATTAAGAGGCGGCCAAATAGACGCCGAAAATGCCAAGGGCACAATCATTGTAATCCCGGGTTTTACCGGTTCGATTGAAATGATCATGCACGAAATCACCTATTTGAACAGTGCAGGTTACCGAGTTGCAGCGCTTGAGTATCGTGGCCAAGGAAAATCGTATCGGCCCCTGCGAAATCCTGAAAAGGGGTACGTGAAAGACTACTCAGTATTGGCCTCCGAAGTTGCGCAATTTGCACAACAATCACGAATTGAGGGTAAACCACTATTCTTTTTCTCAATCTCGAAGGGTGCACATATCACCATGCGCATGGCCGCCGAACATAAGCTCGATGTCTCCGCCTATTCGCTTATTGTGCCGATGATTCAGATCAATACTGGCGAATCAGATTACAACACAACTGGGCGATTGGCTCGCCTCTTTAATTTGGTCGGCCTTGGCAGCATGTACGTGCCGGGACAGTCTCAATACCCAGCCAATGAATCAACATTTGGCGAGGCAACCGACTGCAATGCCAACCCCGAGACAGCGCAAACTCAAAGTGCTCTGTTCGCACTGCAGCCCGAGCTGCGTACACGCGGAGTCACGATGGGCTGGGTAGACGCAACAATTTCCTCCACCAAAAAGCTACTTGATCAAGAATACACACGCGGTATTACGGCACCAGTAAATATAGCCACAGCGGGCATCGATACCCTGGTAAGCACCGAAGCGACCAACACCTTTTGCAGCTTGCTGAAAGATTGCAGCGTCGTTCACTATGAAACCTCTCGGCACTGCATTACCCGAGAAAATTTCGATGTCTATAATGACATCATCCGGCAATCCATCGAGCATTTTGACAACAATCTATAAACCTATCTAAGGCCATGACCTATCCCGTGTTTAAGCTTTCGAATTGTCGCCCCTCATCCCAACGAACACATGTAAAAAGCTGATACGACGAAGCAATTGATAAAGCACGTACAAAATACACATTGTTATGCTGGTAATTAGAAAGAATTTCATCGCAATGGATAGATTCATCGGTAATACAACGCTCTCTAGTGCAACCAGCACCGGCAAATGCAAACAAAAGGTAGGGTACACCGCTCGATTTAAAGCGCTCAGCACCACGCTAGGGCGATTTAGATATCTAGCCGAGTAGCCTACACACACCAATATCCATAACCACGCGTTAGAAATTCTCAAAACACAAAACCACAGATACGCAAGCGCATCGACTTGCTCACCAGCAAAGGGAAGCAGTTTCATTTTACTCGGCTGCCAGAATTGCCAAAATAGTAAAGACGAAACAAGCACGGCTGCGCACAAAGAAATCGTTCTCAACTTTTCGGCGTCACTTAACAAGCCTCGCTCAAAGGCAAACACAAAGCCCGCAACGAAAACCATAAACCAGTGACTGAAACTCGCCCAATCATGGATTAAATCACGAAACCCAGGAAATATTGGCCTCAGGGGAATTTCAACTAGTAGCAACGGCAAAATAAATAGATAGATGCCGAAACCGTTTAGTCGATAGCGTGTCAATGTTTCGTTAATCCATTGGCGCCCGTTGGCTTCTCGTATTCGGCGAAAGATCGGCCAAGCAAGTAGACAAAAAAGATACAGATAGGCAAGGAACCAAAAATGGTGCCAACTTAAATGACCACGCGGGTATACACCTTCGGTAAAGTACTCGAGATAGAAGTGCCAGTAGTCCAGCTCTAGCGCACCAATATAGGTTTTTTCCAAATACACCATAATAGGTACCAACACCACAACACCAAAAATCAGTGGCACAAGAAGACGGCGACTGCGTTCTTTGATAAACGCATTGCGACCTTTAGAGCGAGTCGCGAAATACACGCCACAACCAGACACAAAGAACAGCAATGCCAGTCTAAACTGATGAGAAAACGCAACGGCTATGGTTAAACCTACGCTAGGTTCAGCGTTTAGGGTCATCGGTATTCCTTGTGGTAAAAACGCTACGGCTGCATGGAAATAAATCAGCACACCAAATGCGATGACCCGCAACCAATCTAAATCATAACGACGACAAACACCCGTCTTGGAACTTTCGTTTCTCATTGGAGCCTCAGAGAGTTAAAACGATCTCTCTATTTCACCCCCAGACCGAGAATACATCTCCCGAGATTTAGGAATTCGCTATCGAATAGTTAACCAAGTAATAATTAAGTGCTGATTTGCGACTGCGCTCGGTATTGAGTTGGAGAAACGCCGAAGTGCGTGAGAAACGCAGTGTTGAATGAAGAGATAGAGCGAAAGCCCACATCGAGCGCTATCGTTAGAACCGGTGTTTTCATATTCTCTAACAAGCGAACACCAGCCTCTTCGATACGGTATCGATTGATAAATTGATTGAAGTTGCGATAACCAAGTTGTTGATTGATGCGTTTTCGCAGTTGATATTCAGCCACGTTTAGAGTGTCAGCCAAACTCGCGACTCGCACGTCATGATCGGCATACAGCCGCTCCGAGCGCATACGCGACAACAAGGTTTTGATTACCTCATCATCGCCTTCATCTCGCGCGATAACGGGTGGCGACACTAATCGCGTAGCTGGGTTCTTGCGAACAAAGTAAAGGTTAAAAACAAATGCACACACCGCAATAATACTCATGCCCACGATCTCAACAGTCTGTGGCACCAAAAAGCCAGTGAACAGCTCTACCAAAATTATACTGAGCACGATCATCGCGACGATCACTACAAACAAACTGCGAAACTTGAATCGCAGCTCAACCAAGTCCGCCTCGCGCCCGCGCCAAACGACGATCAAGGAAGTCACCACTAATACAACTTTCAAGTACTGACTTATTAGCTTCAAATAGGGAGCCTCAATCACACCAACAAAGGCCAAGTGCGCCGAAAGTGATAAGATCAGAGATACAACCACAACCACGATTAGCCATAATGGGATTGGTTCATGCTCCTCAAACAGTACCCATACAAACAACAATAATAGGCTTGGCACTATTGAGGCGGGGTACCAAAAAATCGAGGCACAACAATCACCAATATAGCCTGTATAGAGTGGGGCGAACAGATACCCAACCACGCCAGCCATTAGTACGGCACCGAGAAGCCTAATTCTCATCGGATTGGAAGACATGAGAAGCATGCAGATAAACAGCAGAACCTGAGATGCCGCCATCAAGCGCAGTACAATATTCGCAATTTCCATGGCCTAAGTGTGCCATGCAAAGCGGTTAAGCAAAGGAATTTATCTATCGATTTTTATCGATTACAAAAATTCGATAGCGCATTTACGCCCTTTGATAGCTTAACTATGAACTTCCTTTATTCACAAAAAAGACATTATTTTGGGTATCGAGCTTAGGCGCAAGAGAGCTTGTCGCTCTCGCCGTTGACTTATCGCCCACCACCAAAATCAACTTATTCTTTAGCCGCTTATTCGCTTTCAGGTGCGCTGCAATCGCATAGGCGCGATCCAATGCGAGGCGTTCTGGGCTACGGTCCTTGGTGCGAATATTTGTACTCACATTAATTTCAAAGGTCGGATTATTTGGTATCAGCTCAATCGCTGAGGCAATAAGGTTTAATTCTTCACTGCCCTCGGCCGACATCACCGACGAATCGGGCGCAAAATCAATATGAAATCCCACCGGCTTTTCAGATTTGCGTTCCAACGCAGATTTGGTCGCCATACGCTCTTTGGAGTAACGCAGCTCTGTATCACCTGAGTTTGTATTTTTGCCGTGCTTGCCTACCGACACACCATCAACCACGATAACATAATCCTGATTGCTAACGGCTTGGTCACCAGTAGGTGGGCCAGACAATACAGCAGCCGGATGCCATAAAAAGCCTAAAGTCACGAAGCTAATTACGATGCCTCGCTGTGCAAAATCGAACATAACACCACCCCTAGCTGTTCGTTACTAAAAACAAAAACCTAATAAGCGAGCAATTTACACCTTCGTACTCACGGTGTCCAAGTAGCGCCGATTGCAATCCTAGCTGCCCTTGTTGACAAACAACACATTCTGATTGGTAGACGAGCTGGAACGCGCTGAATATCGGTTGTAGAGCCCAGGCCTAGTGCCACCAACCACAATTAACTCGTTCCTTAAACGGCGGTTAAGCTGCAAGTGCGCCACGATCGCACGTGCACGAGACATCGCAAGTTGTTCTGAGCGACGATCCTGACTATCTGTGTCTACGTGAATCTCGAAAGCGGGCCACCCGGGGATCAGTTCCATAGCAGAAGCGATTAAATTCAATTTAGCCTTGCCCTGCGCAGTCATTACCGACGACCCAGGTGCAAACTTAATATGAAATCCAACGGATGGGTTTGTGGTATTTTCCAATGCACCCTTAATCGAGAGTCTGGTTTTTGGCGCTGAGCTAAGACCTTGCTTTACGGACACACTTTGATCAGAAGAAGGCTGCCGTTTGCCATACACAATCATGTCTTCAAGCACAATCACATCACTTTGCGAAAAGTCTGAAGAAAAATCGAGTTCACTTGAATGTGCAAATACAGGCAGGAACAAAGTCAGAAGCAGACCAAGCCCCGAGAGTGAGTCACGGTAGGGCATGTACAAAATAATACGAATTTTTAGGCCTTACCTCACACAAGGTATGACCGGGTTGGGAGTCGTATAAAATTTACACTAGTTTAGTAAAAGAAGCCAACCCGGAAACTGTACAATTTATCCATTTTCACAATTATCGTGCTCATTGCCTGTATCTGACGGGCTTTTTAAAGTGGGTACGGCTCATCTGCAAGAATCTTCGCGAAGCCGTTGATCACCCGATACAAGGCCCACAACCAGGCTAAGCCTAAAATAGCGTAACCAATCAAAATGAATACGGTTATGAAACCGAGCACTGTCCAAAAAAGGCTCCACCAAAACACTCTAGTCGCGTTGACGTAATGACTGTGATATACGGTCCCTAGCGCACTGCTTTTCTTGATCATCGCCCAGACGGCGCCGATAAGAAGCGGAATAGCCGTGAATAAGCCAATGGCCAATAGAATATAGGAAATAAGGGCGTGATTCTTGACCTCGCCTTGGTGCGGAATCGAATTGCTGACTACTACGCTCATAAACCCTCCTTGCGCGGTTGAAATTGTCGTCTTACGTTGATCTCAATATATTGATAAGGCTTCATGCCAAGATTTCAATACTCTAAGCTAACGTTAAAAATCATATTACTTGGCATTCGTATCCACCAGCCGCGACAAAGCTTCACCTTTAACAAAATCGACAGCCTTGGCCAACTCACTCAATCCACTTTCAGCACCGCCATTAGCGACCTCATCAAAAGTCACTATTGAACCATCGACGTGTGCCTCAATTGTAATGGTCCAAACCGTATTAACCGCAAGCGCCTGGAGAGGCCCAAAGGGCGCATCTAAGCGCAAAAGCTCATTGGTTTTGACATTAAGAACAGTGCCGTGCACCACCGAATTGCCATCCCAGCTTTCTCGCCAAATTCCACCGGCTTGGGCATCCAATATTAGGTTTTTCGAATCACCAGAATAGGTATGATCCGGATCCCACCATTCGCTTGGCTCAATTAGGCGAAGCCAGAGTTTTTCTGGCGGCAGTACTGAGGTAGCTTCATGCTGCAACACATAATGGCTCTCGGATGACGAAATGATTTTTGCCTGCGCAATGCCGCACAACGCGGCGCAAATCGTGACTAACAAAACACTAACAACTTTCATTAGCGGCTCTCCAGTTTGACCAAGTAAAGACTAACTATAGCATCGAGGTGCCCGACATAAAAAAGGGCTGCATAGCGTCGCTCGGTGCAGCCCTTTGAATAACAATCCAAATATTGAAAATCTTCGCTAATCCGGCTCGTCTTCAGTTTGAAGTTTATCTTGAGTCATTGTGTCGAAGTCACTGGCGTCGTGCCGTTCGTGCAATTGAGAACTCAGTTCACCCCAAGTTCGATTTACCATACGGCCACGTTGCACGGCTGGTCTCGCACCAATTTCGTCGACCCATCGATTCACATGCTTGTACGAGGCAACGTCAAGAAATTCCGCGCTGTCATAAGCGGCATTCGACACTAGAGCGCCATACCATGGCCAGATAGCAATATCAGCAATTGAATACTCATCGCCAGCAATGAATTGTTTGTTCGCTAGCTCTTTATCAAGCACATCCAGCTGTCGCTTAACTTCCATGGTAAAACGGTCGATCGCGTATTCGATTTTGGTTGGTGCGTAGGCATAAAAATGGCCGAATCCACCACCTACGTATGGTGCACTACCCATTTGCCAAAACAGCCAATTGAGTACCTCTGTGCGCTTAGCAGGGTCGCTTGGCAGCAAGGCGCCAAACTTTTCTGCGAGATACAAAAGAATAGCGCCTGATTCGAACACCCGCGTTGGCGTCTCAGTGCTGTGATCCAACAAGGCTGGAATTTTCGAATTAGGGTTGATACCCACGAAACCACTACTAAACTGCCCGCCTTCGGTGATGGATACTAGGTGCGCATCGTATTCAGCACCCTCAAAGCCTAAAGCAAGCAGTTCTTCCAGCATCACGGTCACCTTCACGCCATTGGGTGTCGCCATCGAGTAAAGTTGCAGAGGGTGCTTTCCTACCGACAGCGCTTTATCGTGGGTTGCCCCAGCAATAGGCCGATTAATCTTGGCAAACTGGCCACCATTCTCAGACTCCCACTTCCAAACTTTAGGCGGGATGTATTCGTTTTTATCGCTCATAAGGTCTCTCTGCAATGAATTAGGTCTAGATGTGCTAATAGTATCTATTAAGACATTATCAAGCATACATATCTTTCATGTTAACGCGACCTGAGAGCATACGCAGTGAAGCCCTACACCGGTTTTGCGTATCGCAGCCAGCTAGGGCGCGCCTTAACCGCGTTAACCCATCGATTAGCATGCCGGAGATCGCTTGGAACATCTAGGTCAAGAAACCCCGATATCATCAGCGCCGTCATCCCGGTGATATCGGCAACGGTGAAAGTATCACCGGCAACAAAAGCCCTTCCATCCGACATTTCTTCGTTAAACCAAGCCCATCTCTCACTAGTCAGGCGCCGCTGAGATTCAGCGTATTCTGGTATCTGCTCAATTTTGTCTGCAAAGATAGGCATTGCATGAAGGCCCACCTCGCTATATGGCCCCATGATTTGCTGTTCCATACGTCGATTCCACATTTCGATACGTGCGCTATTTAAGGCGTTCTCTCCCATCAATGGGACCTCCGGATGCAGTGATTCGAGGTAACGGCAAATAGCGATACTTTCACTTAGGTAACTGCCGTCATCGAGTTCTAACACTGGGATTTCACCTAAGGAGTTTCTTTTTAGATGATCTTCTTTGCGTGCTTCACCTTTCAACACATCGATTTGTTCAATTGGTAGATCAAGATTTTTTTCATGCATAAAAGCAAGAACACGAAAAGCGTTGGGGGCAAAACCAGCATAAAGTTTCATTGATAAGTCTCATTTAGTTAACTATTTGGTTGACTTTATATCGCTATCAATATTAAAGTCAACCAAATAGTTAAGTTTATATGAAAAGCAATGAACAATATCCAACACACTTTTGCAGCGCTCGGAGATCAGACTCGTATGGCGATCATTGAGCGGCTGGCACTCAATGAGATTTCATTGTCTGAATTGGCAGAGCCGTTTGCGATGTCGCAAACAGCGGTGAGCAAACATGTTCATGTGTTGAGCGAAGCCGGCTTAGTTGAAATTAGCAAACGAGGCCGAACACGCTACTGTCGACTAAAGCCAGAACCGCTTCGCGCTGCCGAAGAATGGCTCGAAACGTATCAACAATTTTGGTCAGAGCGATTTGAAAATTTGGCTACATTTTTAACTAAGGAGAAATCAGAATGAACCTACCCTTTTTAACCACACCTCAAGGGGAAGACCCAGTCATACTTGAGGCCGTATTTTCGACCAATGTCGAGCGCCTATTCCAAGCTTGGACGACCCCCGAAGATATTAAACAGTGGTTCGGTGCCGATGAAGGCGGCCCTGAACATGTGAGCATGCAAGTTGAAGTAGGCGGTACGTGGGAGTTCGTATTTTCAGAAAACGAAGGTAAGGTCGATAGCCTGAGCGGTGAATATCTGCGCATTGAGAAAGATACGCTTCTCGAATTTACCTGGGTTCATACTCGAACCCTAGCAGATGGAAGTAGCGAGCAATCACCAGAATCGCTGGTTAGCGTTGCTTTTGAAGAGCGGCCATCAGGAGCATTTTCTCGATTGGTTCACAAATCAGTTATTAGCGATAGCAGCCGCTCCAATATCGGCGGCGGTTGGTCATCATCATTTACTAAACTCAAGGCGCTCACGGAATGAACTACCAACAACTCTCCGAAAAAATGTCGGAATCTGAAGGCGTAGAACAGTCGACAATGATGGGCTCTCCCTGCTTACGTTACAAAGGTGAGTTTGTGGGTATGATGTTCGAAAAAGAGCAGTCACTCATCGTTAAGGTATCGGCGCAGAGGGTAGATGAGATCATCGCCAACGGTGAAGGCAACGAGTTTAACTTCACCAAGAAACGGTTTAAGGAATGGGTGCTCATTCCTTTAGAATTTGAGGAACACTACGAAGCTTATTTGCAGGAAGCCATAGCCTATGCAAAGTCAAAGATACGTTGATCACTTCTTCGGCATAAAAGCAGGCTAGCAGGCCTAGCGAAAAACAATGAAAGTCAAATCCAACTCATGACCTTATTGTTCATTCAAGGTGCTACCCACATCATGAGAGAGGGTCTAGCTTTTCTAAAGCGATTCTTAATTTATTGCCTTTGTGCGGGTTGAGTTGCGAAACGTAATTTACGCGCCCCACCAAGTAGGCATAAAAATTACTGTGGCCATCGATATTTTGGCTCGCTAAACCGTGCCTTTCACAATTATGAATTATTGCTTTAAGTTGATCGTAATATCGACGATCAATATTGGCTTTTTCGTTAACCACAACGCCAGTGATTTTTTGTCGTTGCGATTCCCTTGTGCGCCGAGTCTTACGGTGATTTAGCTCAAACCCTTCTTCAATACAAATTGAACCCACAAGCGGTTCAAGAAAAGACCAGTCACGTTCGACATTGCCAGAAAATGCCAAGTCGTCAGCATATCTCGAATAACTCAGTTTTAAGCTTTTTGCTAAACCGGCTAACCGCCTATCTAGTTGCAAACATACAGCGTTTGACAGCATTGGCGAAGTTGGCGCGCCTTGTGGTAAGTGTCTAAGCTGCGCTAAACGCCTTTCATGCTGACCTAGTTCTTTCGGCAAAATAGATTCGTGTGTAGCTTGGTGTGTACACAGACCAGCCAGGTGACGGCTAACGTGTTTGTTATAGCCCATGTTCAAAAATTGCCGATATACTTGATACCATGAAATACACGGAAAAAAGTGTTTTAAGTCAAAGGCAAACACCAATACTTTCCCTACATGATGCGACGCGTGAGTTATGCAACTTCCACCCCGTCGGTACCCTTGCGCAGCAGAATCAATTGAAGCGTATCTAAGTATTTCGCTATTGATTTGCCTTTGCACATCTTTTAGTAGTCGTTTAGGCGATTCCAATAAACGAAATCCCCCTCGACGCTTGGGGATAACTTTATAGTGATAATGATTTAAGTTACTTGCATCAGATTTATCTGCGCGCATTAAGCCCGCCAACCAGATTAGCTCACCGCGGCTCAATCCAAGCCAAGCCGCAAGGTCTGACTCAGTTTCCAGCCTGGGAAGAGGAAACGCAACCTCTGGCAGAACACGATTCGAGGCTAGGTTAAAGCGTGAGATTTTGGGCACGTTCTCTCGCCACCCAAACCAAGCCTTAATGTAAGCGTCTTCGCGCAAATGTTTTTCTAGGGCCTCTGAATCTGGCCGCACCGGAAATCGTAGCAACATTTTGTTAACTACCTTGTCGATATCCGGCGGTAGATTTTCGACAACTTCGATAAATTTGGAGAGCAATGTTACATAACCCCAGGGGGATTCCATCCACCAATCTGAGAGAGACCGACAAAAAAGATTTTTACGATTCAACTAACCACTCCTTGTCTAGCTTCATCGAGGCACACATTTACTCCAACTCAAAAATAAAAAGTGCAGCATTCAACTCCAATATCGCGCGAACAGCCTTGCACGCAGTGCAATTGAGTTCTCGCTAGGTAAAACCTGAAATACAACGCCGTGGGGTAACCCCACAGCCCTCATTACTAGGTACTAATTCTAAGTATTAAGGAATAGCTTGAATGCTGCTGTTCTCTATATTAGTCAGAAATCAAATATTTTCCAGCTATTTCACTTATAGGCTAATGACTCTATTGCACCTGGCCACATTGCCGAATCGCTAAACCCACCAATACGAACATTATCAGATCAATCAGCATAAAACCTTGAATCGCTGGAGTGTAGCTGCCGAAGGCAAACCCATCCAGCACGAGGCTCAGCAGGCGCCCAAATAGCACTCCACCGATCGTCATCAAGAAAACTATCAAGCCCACTTTGGTCGACAACTTGCCAAACAGAGACATGCCGAGCACAAGCGAAAACGCTAGAAAGAAGCCTCCGTATTGGCCGCGAACTTCGTTCAATGCGCTGATGCTATTAAGAGTAATATCCAGATTCGCCATCATCGCAGCCGGGCTTAGAGTAGCGCGCATAGCAATGTACAAGCCGGCGACAATACCGACAATAAGAACAATTTTTTGCAAAACAGTAGAAGACTGAGTCATTACGAATCACCTCTTTTCTAACAAATTGAACTATTATACTATGGTGATCACCATAGTAATGCAAATCACTTCACATGCCTCGCACATCAGACGCAAAACAGAAAGCCATCCAAACTGCAATTCGATTGTTTCGACAACAGGGTTACCACGGAACAGGGCTTACTCAAATTTTGAACGAAAGTGGTGCTCCAAAGGGGTCATTCTATTTCCATTTTCCGCAAGGCAAGATTCAATTAGCGTGCGCTGTGCTTGAGACTGTTGGCCCGTTAGTGAGTAAAATAATAGACGCGGCCGCCGAGGCATCTGAAAATTCTGTGGTATTTGTAAACCAAGTCTCGGATACATTTTATAAAGAACTAGAAGCTTCTAATTATCAATCAGGTTGTCCGGTGGCGGCGCTAGCCAACGAAGTGTCAGTAGATTCCATAGAGATTCGCAAAGCCGTTAGTAAGGTACTCAATATGTGGCAGAGAAGCATTGCGAAGGGTTTAGAGGCACATTCAATTTCACCGTCAATAGCCCTGCCATTGTCCGGCACAATTCTCAACGCCATCGAAGGTGCCACTATGTTATCTAAGGCACATCGAAGCCGAACTCCTTTCGACCAGCTGCAAACATCGCTTTCGGCGCTTCTGGTCGCAAATCAATCAAACACATAATTGTATGAGGCATGCAATGAGTAAACTCGATTACAAAGACTTACTGACACTAGAACTAACCGTCGACTTTAGTGCAATGAAAACTATTGGTAATACACCTAACGGGCTTCGTCGAATCGTACCAGTTTCAGGAGGCACCTTTTCAGGGGAAAGACTAAATGGAAAGGTGCTGCCAGGTGCGGATTGGGTTCTAAACCGTAGCGACAAAGTGATGGTCATCGATGTCAGACTAATATTAGAAACCAACGACGGCGCCAATATATACCTAACATACCAAGGCCGCTTTTTGGCCGCGCCAGATGCTATGGAGCGATTCGGGAAAGGCGAGGTTCTCGACCAATCAGAATATTCATTAGCCATATCTGCACATTTCGAATGTGGTAGCAGCAGCTACGAGTGGCTTAATAACGTTGTCGCGGTTGGTACCGGCGAGCAGACCATTTCAGGCCCAATTTATAAAATATTTGAAGTGGGTTAGGACAAACGCATCAACTTATCAAACTAGCACTTTATTGGCACTGCCCGTCTAGAGCACCAGTAACACCAGCACAAAGCCGACAAACTGGATTACCCGTTACAGGGCCCAAAAAGGTGGTATGGTAAGCTCTCGTTTCGGTAAATCCTGAGCCGGTGTTAGCACGCATGGAATTTGTTGTGCCTGAGATTAGGCTGTTTCTGATCGTCGCATAAGAGTTCGAATTCAGATTCCAAAGGCCATGCGCAGTTTGCGAGGAAAAAATACGTTCAGCACTTACATCTGAATCCCTAATTGAGATGCTCGAGCTAACATTGTAAATACCAACATTGTTGTCCGCTTGGCGCACCAGAATATTACTATCGTAGAACTCCACCGTGCCCCCCACATCATTATTGAAAACACCATACGCGTTAACAGCATTAGAACAGCGCACCAGTATTCGTACTTCACGCATAAACGTACGCGCTTTCCGATTATAGACACCTCGACAACTGCCAGAGCTAGTTGCGTCGCTAGTTAAAATAGATATCCTAACGCTCTCCATTTCTGAAAAGATATTAGAAGTAGAGCCATTGTGATAGAACGCCCAAACACTCTGGCCGCCTCTAACATCCATTGTCAGGTTTTCGAACTGCGAGTTACCCGTATTGTAGATACCAACGGAGTAGAAACCACCACCGCCGTTATTTAATTCCATATCCGCGATAGTACTGTTTCCTGAGGTACGAATAATGGCTGCGTTAGACACAACATTGCTGCTAATACTGGCTACCAGCGTTGTACTTCTTTCTCCAGCTCCATAAATACTAACAAATGGCGGCACAACCAATTGGGCTGGCACGGAATATCTACCCGGGCCAACAAAAATAACAAAGGGATTTTCTTCATCTGCATTGTTGATGGAAGCCAGAGCGCTGGCAATACTCGAATAGTCACCATTTTCAGCACTAACTCGTATCACGTTTTTCAATGGTTTCACGTCACTTCCGCCAAGTGGCACAACAACAACCTTATTGTGTGCAAATACACCACTAAAACAACCAAACAGAAAAATGGAGAAAAGTGTTCTGGCAAATTTGGGCAACATGGCAAAGGCTTTCTTCATGCGAAGTATGTAAAAATAAAAAACATACACGAGTCAATATTGCCTGACCCGAGTGCTGGTACCTATATTTGACGCCTAGCATACTCACTTTTCATTTTTCCGGGCCATAACTCGATACCTAAGCACCCATGAACAAGACAACGATTCTCAAGCCTACAATGCAAGTGCTAAGCTGATGACATATAGACACCCTGGCAAGAAGGTACTGAAATGAAAGATGTGATAAAACGTTATACGAAAGATGATTTAGAAGTCGTTTGGCAGCCAAGTAAGTGCACTCACTCAGCCGTGTGTGCAAAAACCTTAGGAGACGTGTTCAATCCGAAGAAGCGACCTTGGATCAACTTAGATGCCAGCGACAAGGAATCCATCGAAAATACGGTTCGCAGTTGCCCTTCAGGCGCATTGAGCCTTCCAGATGCGCAAGCTATTCCCGATAGCACACAAGACCGCCCAGACGTCACTATTACCTTGTTAGAAAACGGCCCGTTGTTAATCAACGGCCGCACCACGATTACGCTTAGCGATGGCAGCCAACAAGCAAAAACTAACCCAGCGCTTTGCCGCTGCGGCGCATCAAGTAACAAACCTTTTTGTGATGGCAGCCACACGAAAGCGGGGTTTAAGGGCTAACAACCGTGCCTTAACAAAGCTGGCAATACATACACCGGCATTCACTCCATAAAGAGTGAAAGTACCTTATCGAATCAATGTGGCGCTCACTCTACCAGAAGACAACTAGAACTAAGCCCATTGCGATTGCCAACACTAGGGACTGCACTCGATAATCTTTCAACAGAGATCCTTGATGATGTGAATCGCTTAGACCTCTGCGATATACCAACGACTCTATTTTTTCCTGGTCTACAGCTTGGCCGAACTTACTCGCAACAATCAACGCTACTGTGCAAATCGCAAACATAATCCCCACAGCGACTGAGAAATGGATACTCGACACACCCGTTTGCCGCAACAGAAAAAAGCCGATGCCAACCGCAAAACCAAACAGCAAAGTAATATACGCGCCTGTGCCATTCGCGCGCTTATAAAACATGCCTACTAAAAATAACACGGCAATAGGCGGAACTATAATCGCGAACATCTGCTGGAGGTAACTCCACAAACCGCCAAAATTGCCAATCATGGGGGCCCATAGCGCCGCTACAACCATAATTATAAGCATAGTAACCCGCCCAATTTTCGCCGTCTCTTTACTCGACAAATTTGGTTTTCGGGGTTTGATAAAATCCATCACAATAAGTGTCGAGGCTGAATTCAGGGTTGAATCCACAGTAGACATAATCGCTGAAATAAGACCGGCTAGCACAATACCAACGACACCGACCGGCAAGACCTCGGCCACTAAGGTAGGAAAGACCATATCGCCATTTTCAATGTTCGGCAGCAAACTAACCGCCATTGCACCTGGTAACACCATGATGAACAGCGGAAGAATTTTCAGGAAGCCGCCCAATATCGCTCCCCAACGTGCATGATTGATATCACGAGCTGCGAGAACACGTTGAGTAACGTATTGATTGGTCACCCAATACCAAAAACCGAGTAACGGAACACCAACTAAGGTACCCAACCATGGCAGCATCGGGTCATCGGCTGGGCGAATAACCGACAGGCGACCCTCAGGCACGGATGATGTAACACTCTCCCAAGAAAAACCGTGTTGACTAAATAAAATATAGCTTAGCACCGAGCAGCCAACAATCAGAATAATCGCTTGAAGTGTGTCGGTATAGACCACGGCTTTTAAACCACCAAAAGCCGTATACACGCCCGCGATCAGCGCCAGCACCAAAGTGGTATGCCACAACTCAATGGTCGGGAAAAACACTTTCAATACAACCGCACCGGCGTACAAACCACCAGCCATGTCTACCAGCACGCTGATGATAATGGTAACCGCAGAGAATATCTTGCGCGAACGAGAATCGTAGCGCAGCTCGAGAAATTCTGGCACCGTAGTTATTCGTGCGTTCAAATAAACTGGAATGAAAATCGCCGCCATAATAATGAGCGGTAAACCCGACAACCATTCGTAGTTAGAAACGGCAATACCGGATGTGTATGCGGCTCCACTCAAACCGATCAGCGTGGTACTCGAGATATTCGACGCGAACAGCGAGAAACCAATCACTCCCCAAGTCAGTGATCGTCCACCCAAAAACAGATCTTCTTCTGTTTTGGTTTTTAGGCCAACCCAAACACCGATACCAAGTACTAACAGAAAGTAAGCGCTGATAATTACTAAATCCAGATCGCTGATCCCACTTATCATGTGCTTACTCTTATTCTAGTTAATCAAAAAAGGGAAATCTCCGCGCGGCTCTTTTATCACTACCGCGCGAAGATTTCGTAACAACTCCGGAGCGTTGCTCACCGGAGCTGAACCTGCGTGTGACCTAGAATGATCCACGAACACCGATGTTATAACGCGCGCCACGCTCTTCATAATAGCGCAGGTAATTGCGTTTTCCATCAAAGAACACAAACTCATCTTCGTCGGTCAAGTTTACCCCTTCAACAAAGAATGTCAGGTTATCGTTGAGGTTATAGCTCGCGGTTAGGTCAAGTTGTCCATAATCATCAACCGTTTCTGAGCGGCCTGACAAACCCGAAATTTCACGTACATACTCATCACGAAAGTTATAGGAAACACGCACACTCAACTTGTCAGTTTCATAGAAGCCGGAAAGGTTATACGTTAGGTCAGACACATTCTCTAACGAAGATACGATACCGTCAGCCGTCGTCGTTTCGCTATCAACCAACGTTAGATTACCTTGGTAACCAAACCCGTTTTCGAAAAACTGCACATACGACAACTCGAGGCCTTTAAGCTCTGATGAGTCACTGTTATCAGGCCTTGTAAAGTTAAATTCTCGACCAAAAGGCTGACCTGCACCGATAACCTCACGAGAAACCACATTGGCAACAGTATCACTCAGATCTTTATAAAACAGAGCGGCAGACGCCGTTATATTGTCGCCGTAGTACTCCAAAGAAAGATCAAAGTTATTAGACCGAGTTGGCTCTAGGTTTGGATTACCCGCAACGATCGACTCGCTCCCTAAATTAGTGCTGACCACAGCCTGCACCGTCGTTAAATTACTCAAAGTTGGCCGCGAGATAGTTTCAGCAAAGCCTGTTCGCAACACAAGTTGATCACTCAAATCCAACGCAAAATTGAATGCAGGCAACACATCGGTATAAGAGTTACTAAACGATACTGGCGTATCATTGCTGAACGTAAATACTTGATCGGGGGCGGTTGGCACCAACTGTACGATATTGGTCACTTGGTTGAACGCTCCAGTCGATGTAAGCTTAGTGCGCACCACACGCACACCGGCGTTTGCGCGAAACGGATAACTTCCAAGCTCACCTTCAAAATCCAACTGGGTATAGAAGCCAGTTACTTCTTCCTCAATCGTATTCGATTGATCCGGTCGCACGATTGGCGTCAAAATATCAGCTCCGCTGCTGTTAGCAAAACCGGTAAAGTCCGCTGTTCGAGCTACTGCAATCGGGTTTCCATTCATGTCTTCGGGAATACCTTCCGCGTTGAGAATTGGATCACCTTGATTGAACTGAGCATAGAGCGCTCGCAGCCCATCTCGGGTAAATGTTGGAAAGTTATTCGGCACGTTTGCGCCAGCATCTCTAAGAAAATCATTTACCGGGAACGGTTGGAAGATGGCATCGTAGAGAGCCGGGTCAATTCCGCGCAGCGAGAACCCTGTTGAACCGCAAAAGAAATTACACCAGCGATCTCGATTATCGGCTGCGATGTTACCCTTTTCTCGATCGGTATAGTCAAAACCGAATTTTATTGAACTAGCATCCCCAAGCAAGTATTCACCATCCAGCTTAAAGCTCGTTACAGTATCTTCAATAAGGTTGATCGAATCACGCGTAAAGTGACCACGGTATTGACGAGGCGAATTGCCTTGAGCAATGCCCGCATTTAGCGCCGACAATGGCACACGGTCTGCTGCAGCAATATTTGGGTTCAAACCTCTCGGGAAAGCCGGATCATACGGCGCAACTAAGCTCTGGAAGTTCCCAACTTCCCCGCCCGTATAATTGTAAATATTGAGCGCCGGTACCGGAGTACCGATTACATAGAAAGAACCACTGCCACCGCCTGAAACAATATTGTCACGTTGCCCCTTTGCTTCTGACCATGCCAGGTCAAAGTTCAAATTAAGTTGATCGTTGACTTGCCAATCACCATTGAACCCAAGCTGCAGTGTTTCAGTATCTACTTCAGTAAAGCGAGAGTTTAGTTCAGACGATTGAAGATAATCAAACGCGGTCAATACGCCATTCTCAGCGACTTGCACATTATTTAGCGAGGTCACACAAGCTGGGCACGGAAAATGTGCACTTGCAAAATACTGACCAGGGCTTTTGAATTCTGTGTAGAGAACATCCACCAAACCTTCAAAGTTCTCGCTTGGACGAAATTGAAACGCCAACGTACCACCGATTCTCTCGCGCTCTTCTCGAGCTGTTCCATAAGATGATGACGTGTAATCACCACTTCCTATGCCCACGGCCCCAACAGGTACATTACTAGGATCTCCAATACCGCGAATCTCACCGGACGCTAGTTGATAAAGAGGAATACTAAACGGATCGATACTTTCAGCAACATCTACTCTAAAATCGCGCTTAGTGTAGTTAACTGACCCTAAAAACCCATACGTTCCCTCTTCGTTTACTGTGCTGAACACCCCTGAAGCGCGGCCACCAGTATCGTCGGCAAGGTCATCACGCAAGCCAGCAACTGAGAAACTCGCGACCGTACCATCGTAGTCAAAGGGTTTCGCTGAAACCACATCGACACGGCCGCCGATACTACCGTCACCTAAACGGGTTTCAGCCGATTTATACACTTCGACTTTTGATACTAGCTCCGAAGCAATATTATCAAAACTAAATTCGCGCCCAATATTTTCAGTTGCTAGCAAGCGACCGTTATACGTCACCGAGTTAAACTCTTCACCAACGCCACGAATGGTGATGAAACGACCATCGCCGCCTCGGCCACGCGCGATAGCCACACCGGGCACACGCTGCAAAGATTCAGCCACATTCTGGTCAGGAAACTTGCCCAAATCTTCGGCGGTTATCGCATCGACCAAACCTGATGCATCCTGTTTGATGTTAGCCGCGTTTTTTAAACTGCCCTTTATGCCCGTTACGACAATCTCTTCAAGTACAGTTCCTTCTTGTGCGTTGGCTACACCTAATACGCCGGTCATCATCACAGGAAATAGAAAAGCCGCTATCGCCTTTCGTTTAAACACTGGCGTCGACATCGACCTCTGTTCATTTTTTGTATAATTTTTTTTCATTACTGAATCCTCCTCATAAATTCAAATCTATTGCTTCGCTTTCTCTATCAACCGAATTTTGTTTTTGGTCGAGACTTGTGGTCAAGCACACATACAAACACGCTGTCGTTTATTCAAAATTCCGTAGCGATCACTTTCAGATTAAAAACATAAATAGCTCTTAATCGATTAAGATGAATTTAGATATTCCACCAAATTCCGGTCAATCTCAATACTGGGGAGGTCTTAATTTTCTCTTAATTTTAAGAGGGCCTAAACCGAAAATACGTTCTCAACAATGCATCCATTAACTAGACTTAAGAATACTTCGACCTATCTAAAACTTGCCCTTATCCTTTAAGGGCAGCTCTCTCTAATGATGAGTTCTGTGGGTAAAACTAAGCTTTTTTCTTCTCTCATTCCGAGAAAGATTTCCGCCGCAATACGCCCTTTATCCTTGCTTTGCTGATGCACCGTTGTAAGTGTAGGGTGCTGGGTATGCGACTCTGGAATATCATCGAAACCCGTTATTTTTACATCCTCTGGCACGCGCAAACCAAGGTGTCTTGCCGCTTGTAAAGCCCCCAATGCAATGCGGTCGCTCATACACAGCAACAAACCGGGCCTGTGATCCTGGGTCAACGCTTCGCGTGCCGCTTGGTAGCCCAACTTGTGTGTATTATCCGGGATATGCCAAATTCTCTTCGGCGCTATTGTACGCTTAAATTTCTTTGCCGCCGCTTGAAACCCTCGAAGCCGCTGTATGGTAATGGTGGCTTCATCAAACAATCCGCCATCGTCGACTCGACAAACTCTGTTACGATCATTAATGCGAAGACCAAGCACAGCGATACCCGACTCGGCGGATAAATTCTCTAATGCATATTCGGCGCACGCGCGCGCACCTCTGTAGTTATCGACATTCACCGACACGTAACCTTCAATTTCAAAGTCAACGGTAATGATAGATTTGTGTTGAGCAACCAATTGGGCCAGCTTTTGAGGTTGTGGTGGTCCATACACTATGAATCCGTCAACAAACGATTCATAGCCAGAAGCCATCTCGACATGATCTCTGGATGGCATTACCAATAGATTGAATTGTCGCTCCTCAAATACTTCGGCTAAACCTTGCAAAAACTGATTAGCAACAGCGTCCGAGAAGCTATAACTGAGATAGTTCGACAGCATCACTCCGATTATTCCAGTCTTACCCGTCCTCAAGCTTCTAGCGGCGGCGTTTGGCCCTGGATAACCTATCTCTTGGCAGCGTTCCAAAATGTGTTCGCGCAAACTGCGAGATAACTGACTTGGGCGGTTAAACGCGTTGGAGACGGTCGCTGTTGACACCTCCAACAAAGCGGCAACATCTTTAAGTCTCAACTGACTGGACGAATTAGACATCTAATTTAAATAGCTATCCACACTGTTCATAAAACGCCACCTGAAACGGCGGTAAATAGAGTGTGCCATTCTCGAGTTGATAGGTAAAGCCAGCCTCATCCAGAACTCGACCATCCGTAAATGGCAAGCTTACTTGCTGCGTAGCGTTGCTTGTATTGATTGCTACAAACAGCTGCTGGCACTCCGATTGGCGCAGCCAACAAAGTACTTCACCAGTGCCCTCGATCAATTCAATATCGCCGAAAACTAAGGCTGGCTGGGCCTTTCGCCATGCTATAAAGGCTCGACTAAAGTTCAAAACACTACTTTCATCACGCTTTTGAGTGGCAACCGAGAGAGCACTATGACTATCTGGTATTGGTAGCCAAGGCTCAGCCTGACTAAACCCGGCACCCTGGCTGCTATCCCAAGGCATTGGCGTGCGGCAACCATCTCGCCCCTTGTACTCGGGCCAAAATGGAAGACCATAAGGATCTCTTATTTGTTCATAAGCAACGTCAGCTTGAGGCAAACCAAGCTCATCACCCTGATACAGGCAAATACTGCCACGCATCGAAAACAATAGCGCTAGGCTCATCTTTGCGAAGTCAGCTCCATGCCCTGTTCCCCATCGCGTGTTATGTCGCTCTACATCGTGATTTGACAAAGCCCAACAAGGCCAACCGTCGCCGATGGAATTCTCGATCTTGGAGATCACCTTACGCACATAGTCAGCGGAGAATTGTTTGTCCAACAGGTCAAAGGTATAAGCCATATGCAACTTATCACCGCCCGAGGTATAGGCTGCCATGGTATCAAGAGGGTTATCATCACTGATCTCACCCACACTGGTCGTTTCAGGATACTGATCTAGTAGGCTTCTTAAATCGCTAAGGAAATCAAGATTTTCAGGTTGAGTGATGTCGTATCTATGATGTTGCCACCCGTATGGGTTATCATCGCTCACGGTCAATGTCTTGTGCTCTGCGCATTGCACCGCAGGATTGTTACGCAGTGCATGATCATGATAGTAGAAATTAACCACGTCAAAACGGAACCCATCCACTCCAAGTTCAAGCCAAAATTTAGCATTATCTAGCTGTTCTTTTCTTACTTGCGGATTGTGGAAATTCAGATCAGGTTGACTACTTAAAAAGTTATGCAGGTAATACTGTTGGCGCCTTGAATCCCAAGTCCAGGCTTGACCACCAAACAGAGATAACCAGTTATTTGGGGCTGTACCATCGGGCTGCGCGTCAGCCCATACGTACCAATCCGATTTCTGATTTGATCTGTCGGCCCGGCTTTCTTTAAACCATGCATGGTTTTCAGATGTATGACTTAATACCTGATCGACAATAACCTTAAGCCCAAGGTGATGTGCGGCAGACAACAACGCCTTGAAATCCTCGAGACTTCCAAACAATGGGTCCACATCACGATAGTCACTAATATCGTATCCAAAATCCGCCATTGGAGACTTAAAAAACGGTGACACCCATATCGCATCAACTCCCAATTTAGCAACGTAGTCTAATTTTGCACTGATTCCATTTAGATCCCCCATTCCATCTCCGCGGCTATCACAAAAGCTGCGCGGATAAATTTGATAAATACTCGCTCCCTTCCACCAAGGAATCGCACTCTCGTTTGTTTTGCTTCTCAATGAACTGTCTCAATTTTTGGAATACTATCTTAAACGATTAAGATAACTAATACCCCCAAGTCAACGCAATCCGAAAGTTTCTTAAATTTCACTTAAATTATATAAAACCGAATTAAACACGCTTAGCTAGAAAGGCAACGCAAACAAGAAGGTCTAACGAAAAACAACAGATACACGATACCTCGAGTCTTTATCAACATCTGTCTTAAGCGTGCATGAAAGTCGATCACAAATTCGTTCAACGATACTCAGGCCAATACCAAAACCTTCGCTGCGCTTTGTGGCACTGCCCATCTCGTTCGAAACAACAATAGAGTCATTGAGTAACTCGATAACTATTGGGCTACTACTCCCATGAGCAATCGCGTTTCGAAGTAAACTTCGAATAATTACGGCAGCCACGTTTGCCGGCAAGGGATACTCAAAAGACGATACAAGTTCAGTTTCGATATTCACTACTTGTGTTGCCATAGCGGCTTTTACAGAATCAATTTTTTGGCGGAGCACGCCTAACGAACATCGATCCTCGGAACTTAGTTGGCGTTCACTCGCTAACCATAAAAACGCGTCGGCCACTTCGTTCATTTCCAAAACAGAGCGCTTAAGTCGAGCCACATAATTCGAAAATGGGCCTGTCTGATCTTCAACGTGTAATTCCAACAACTCGGTGGCCGACCTTGCCACCTGAATCGGCGAACGTAATTCGTGACTTACACCGCGATTAAATTCGTATTCACGTTGCGCCGCATTTTTAGCCTTACTCAGGGCCACAGCGAGCTCCTTCGCAAGAACACCGATCTCATCATCTGAGAATTCATTTGCCAACTCGATAACTGAGCCATCCAAATCACCTTGCTGTACTTCGTGGCTCAGCTTGCGCACTGGCTCCAATGTTGTTCGCACTAACCGTCGCGCTACCAACACGGCCACAACAGTCACAAGCAGCGTGGCAATAATAATCGAAATAAAAATCGGCAATTTGTTGCCACGCACAGCAAGTAAATCACTCACATCGTAGACTAGGAACCGAGAAGAGTCAGCCACATTGAAGTGGTGAATAAATAGTGCATTTTGCGAGTCAAAATACTCATGGATGCCAATGCTTTGAGCGATTCGATTTCGATCTTTAAGTGGAACCGAATCCGGCAGCGCGCCAATCGAACTTGCCAGCAGAAAACGGCGGTTACTAGGCTCCCACTCCACGGTTGGGTTTTGCGATTGATGTAAATCAAAAAGTTTTTTCTCGGCGGACATCTGATTGACGAATACCTGGTCTTCCGTGGTGAAAACAATTATAAACAGCAGCATCGTAAACACAGCACAGAGCACCAGCGACAAACCCAACATCGAATTACGAAATCGAGCCTTGATACTAATTGCCATGACTATCTTCCTCAGCTCGAATTGCAAACCCGACACCGCGAACTGTCTTTAGCATTTTAAACTCGAATGGTTTATCCAGTTCACGGCGTAATTCATACATGTGCGAACGCAATGGGTCGCTCCCTGGCGGGTGATCGCCCCAAAGTGAAAACTCAATATCTTGCCTCGAAACGACATTGGGCGACGCGCGCATTAACATTTCTAAAACTCTTTGCGACGCGCGATGTAGGCTCAATTCTTTACCACTGCGCGTGGCTCGCCATTCATCTAAATTCAATGACAGATCTCCAACAACGATGTTACGTGAGCGGTTCGGCTCGAGCCTAAGTTTTAGTGCGTCAAGCCGCATCGATAGCTCCTTCATTTCAAACGGCTTAACCAAATAGTCCCACGCGCCCATTTGAAACCCGGTGACTTTATCCGCCAGGGAGCCACGCGCGCTAAGCATAAGCACAGGCGTTTCAAGTTGGTGCTCTTCACGCAGCTTTCGACATAGTTCGAAACCATCCATACGCGGCAAATTGATGTCCAGAATAATACTGTCGAAGGCGTTTTCCGTTGCTAGACGCAATCCCATAACGCCGTCACTGGCATAATCCACTGCATGCCCAAGCAGCTCAAGATAATCGCCGATGTTCGCGGCAATGTCGGAATTATCTTCTACGATAAGTATTCTCATTATGAACCCTAAGGTGCGGTTGAAAATTTTTTAGTGAATGGCATCTTGAGCTAAACCGGTTTCGATTACTCACTATGCTAGCTTAGCCGGACTTCGTAAGTTCCGATAGGCAAACACCCAACCAAGTATTGCGAAGGCAGCACTGATACACAAGGTTAACAAAACTGAGCGGACCCAATCGGGTTTGTAACTCAGTGCAAACAAATTTTGAAACATTAGCTCGGCAATAAGCTGTACACCTAAGATTCCAACTAAGCATGCTACCAAGCCTACAGTAATATGTTCGATCATGGCCATTGCGTAGTATTGATTACGGCGTAAACCGAAGGCTCTGAGCAAGGTCATCTGAGTTTGCTTATGCGCGGCACTAACAAACGAGGTTGCGATAATCACCATCACCGCGCCGGCTAGTAGTAGTAACAAAGTAGTATTCATCAACCGGGTCAGCACAATCATAATATTGCGAATACCAGCGATCTGTCGCTCTAGATTAATGACTCGCACCTGCGGAAAAGCCTTGGCGAGATTGCTAAGCGCTTCTTGCGCGTCGCCCCGCATCATCAAGCCCCCCATATAACGGTGCTCAAATTGAGACAATGCATCAGGGGAGAACATAAACCAAAACATCATTCGCGAACCCCCGCCCTTGTATTCACGGCGGCTTGTAATGGTACTTTCAAGCTGCCTATCGCCAATTTGAAACCGTAATTTATCGCCCATAACCAAACCAAAGTCAGTCATCACTTCAGATTCAACCGACACAGCATTGCTTCCGAGGCTTGGCCAGGCACCATCCAACATACGATTGTTTTGAGGCGGCTCCTCAGACCACGACAAGCGGACACTTGACCTAGTTTCTTCTCGAGTGTCGCTTTCTTTATCTAGTGCACTTTCAATATCAACGCCATTGATGGCCACTAGCTTGGCCGTCACCGTCGGGAAGATGCCCTTTAGTTCGATTGCATTACCGCTAACTGAGTCAACAAAAGCCGTTCTCTCATCGCTCGGCAGACCAGAAAAAATGTAGTTACCATCTGTTTCGAGCATCTGAACCTGCAGGGCATCTAGAAAGCTTCCACGCAGTGTCAGCGTCATCAACACTGCCATCATGGCGATGGAAACGGCCGTGAGGGGAGCAATATGACGGCCAGATGAACGGCCAATAGACCTCACCGCCACTTTCATTGGCCCGCGAAACAGATGATGCGCTTGCGCTGATAACTTACTCAAACCCCAACCAAAAATAGTTGCAAGCACGACCAATAAACTCACGGCGCCAACCAACATTAATGTTAGCTGTGCATTGTCACTACTCATCCATAACATAGCGGCAACAACGACGGCGGCACACAGCCCGGTTATGTACTTTCCTTTAACGCCTTCGACAACACCTCGCAAGACGCTGACAACCGACATTGAACTTAATTTCTGCAGTTTTGGCACCACGAATGTAAGCACCGTTACTACTCCAATACCAATTGGGCCAACGAGATCTCTTAGCTCAACTCGCGCCACTTGCAAGCTCATATGCGGTTGCATAACGTTGATCAACAATGGCTGCAACAGCCAGCCAATTAGGCAACCAACCAAACTGCTTATCAATGCAATAAGCAAAAGCTGTAAACACAGAGCCCACGACACGACACGGCGATTCACGCCCATGCACCTAAGCATGCTGGCGGGCATGGCATAATTTCTAACTGAATGGTCCGCTAGAGTTGCGGCCGCACCGCCACACATCAAAAGGATCAAGACCAACACCACATTTAGAAGCCGCTCGGCTCTTAGGCTCATGCGTGAAAACGGGTGCCGACCTTTTCCTGGCTTAAAAACATCAAATTCATGGTCCAGCAAGGCTGGCAATTGCGCCTCTAAATACTCTAGTGCCCGTTTTTCCCCGCTTAGTAAGGCTCGGTATTCGCCTCGCTCATTATCATCAGCAACTCCTGTGTTCGCTAAGGAATCGGTGGACACCATCACCCGTGGCAGCGCGTGTTGTAACTGGGTGAGGCGGTCTGGTTCGAACACCACTTCAGCAGCGACAACTAAGGTTTGACGGCCAACTTGGACGGTATCACCCAGTTCAATCTTTAGTTGATCTAGTGCCAGTGAGTCTAACCAAGCTTGGTTCAACTTTAGTTCCTTAGCTGAAACCAAACGCTCTCCGCGCTCGTCTCGTATCACGAGCTCACCTTGCAATGGGTAAGCTGATGACACCCCTTTAAGCGACACGCTTTGATACGCATCGCCGCTAATGGCTCCGGTTGTAAACGCGGCCGTAAATACCGGCGGGCTTATTCCATTTACGTCGAATGCGGATGAGTTGAGCGCCTGAGCTGCGCGCACCACCAGCGGCGCACCTAAGTAGTTCGCAATGTCGTCATCAAGCGCGGTCTGAACACTTTGCGAAAAAAAACTCAGCGCTGCAGCAACCCCTGAACAAACGATAATACAAATACTTAGTAGTCGATTGACGCGTTGCGTTAACGAACGCTGCCCGAGCCGGTTAGCCAAGATAAGAGTTTGGTTTAAAGTTTTCACGCCGCGACCTCGACAGTATCATCGCGAACCAATCGGCCACCCTCCAGGTTCAATATTCTATCGCACCGCTCAGCTAGGCTAGAATCGTGCGTCGCGATAACCATAGTTGTATTCAACTCTTGCTGGAGTGCAAACAGCTGATCAAGCATTGCGCTCGCCGTGCTTGTATCTAAGTTAGCAGTTGGCTCATCGGCAAATAGCAGCATTGGCCTAACAGCAAAAGCACGGCAAAGTGCTACACGCTGCTGCTCCCCACCTGACAGCTGCTTTGGTAGGTGTTTTTTTCGATCAGCCAGACCGAGTCGCCCCAACCAGTCTGATGCGGTTTCGCCCGGTGTCTGATGGCCAAATAGCTCCAGCGGCAATGCCACATTTTCCAGCGCGGTTAAGTCTTCAATCAAACAGAACGACTGAAAAACAAAACCAACGCTGTTGGCACGAAGATTTGCGCGCTCATCTTCACCGAGGCGAGTGATGTCCACTCCATTAACAAAGACCTTACCAGACTCAGGTAAATCTAGCCCAGCAAGCACACCAAGCAAGGTAGATTTACCACTACCGGACGCGCCTTGAATTGCAAGCGACTCGCCTGATTTCAAACTTAAACTCACGTCATCTAATATTCGAAGGTTCCCAGATTCAGTTTGCACTTCACGTGTTATCGAATGAGCTGAAAGTACGGTACTCATTTGGCATCTCCAGACTCTAGAGAATTCAAAAATGACAACGCCGTTGAAATAGATTCAGGCGGCAATCGATGACCAGCGTCAAACCATGTGAGAGTTTTCTCGGCCGAGGAAATCCGTTCAAACGAATTGCTGGTTTGTTGCCGATTTGAGTATGGGTCTTCATCGCCTGCCAGCCACAAAACCTTTGCACTAGTAATTCGATCAACATGAATACGCGGTGCCACTGGTGATGTATCGGACTTTACGTACGGCGGAACCATCGCTAATACTGTGCTCACATCATGTTCATAGCTCGCCAATAACAACGCCATTTGCGCACCCATACTGTAGCCCATCACAAGCACTTGCTCTGGCTGAAACCTCTCTTTCGCCCACGCCAATAGAGCGCGATAGTCACGTACTGAGCCGATTATTGTTTCTGTGTATAAGCGCGGCTGCGCACTGTGTGCTCGCTTGAGGAGTTCACGCGGCCCGAACCCTTCGCTTGCACGCTCGCCATGACGCCGAGCATCAAGGCTGATGACGGTGAACCCTTGTTTGCGAAGCGCCATAGTAAGTTTGTGTGTGCCAAGGCGAGATTCTGGGTTCCACCAAAACTGCTGATCAGACCCCATAGGGTGCAATGCTAGCGCGAGCTTTGTTGGAGCAGATTCATCCGCAGGAAATCCAATTGTTCCATTCACCGCGTGACCATCGTCACTGGTAAACCGTAGATCGACGCGCGCCCCAATCGAGTCGTCCTCTACGGGGCTTTCTAAGAAGCCATCAAGTTCAGACGAATCAATTGAAAACCACTGCTCTAGGTAGGTTTGGTCTAGTTGCGAACTTGGGAGTTCATCGCTTTTCGCAGAGAGGGTTGAATTACTCACAAGCGTTAATAGCCCGAGCACAAAAAAAATCTTAGTTAACGTCATTAGTTTGCTCCAAACAATATTAGTCAATGTGGAGCAGGGTACGACAGCGAATATCAAATGAACTTCAAACGAGCGAGAACGCCATGAAAATTTTCCAGCTGCTAACCGATATCTTTCACAAGTACGTTGCAAAAAAAATCGTGGCACTAAGCTGAGTGAATACGTCTTCACGCTAGTGAATCCAGTGATCACCAACTTCTACGAATCGTAATTCAAACTATACATAACAGGTACTTCTTGGTTGCTATTGTGCGCCCTCATTCAAAACAAACGAGGTTACCTCATGACACTTCCATCTACTCAACGAACATTATTCGCTGGCCTTCTAATGGCCGTCTTCGGAATTTTCGCCCTAGCCGCTAATGCCGGAAACGATGCAAAAGACAAGGCTGCAAAAGACATTATCGATACAGCTGTAGCAGCGGGTTCTTTTAATACGCTTGCAACCGCTTTAACAGAAGCCGGTCTAATCGATACGTTAAAGGGCGATGGACCATTTACAGTTTTTGCGCCGACTGATGAAGCATTTGCCAAGATCCCGGCCGAACAGCTTAACTCTATTCTTGCCGACAAAGAGCTGTTAACGTCGATTCTGACCTATCACGTTGTAGCAGGCAAAGTAATGTCAACCGATGTCGTTAAACTAGAGTCGGCCGATAGCCTGCAAGGATCGAGTCTTACCATTTCGACTGATGACGGTGTGAAAATTAACGAAGCGGTTGTGATCAAAGCCGACATTGAAACAAGTAACGGTGTTATCCATGTCATCGATACTGTATTAGTACCTACCGACGGTTTGGCGAACAACTAGTCGCGCTTACCCCAAATTCTAGCGCAAACTCGGCGGCGTATTATTTATGAATATACGTCGCCAGTATTTAACAAAATACTCGGCCATTAGACATTGTCGAGCGACGCTAATAGCGAATCGGCATGGCACAATATCGAATCTCTTAAATCGCCATCCATTTTGTCAAGATTGCGATACACCATTCCGATTCTAGGATTGTTTCCAAAACGATCTCGATGCCGGTGCATAAAGTGCCAATACAAACTATTGAACGGGCATGCGGTTTCACCGACTCGTTCTTTAACCTTATAGTGACAGCCGCTACAGTAGTCACTCATGCGATTAACATATGAGCCACTTGCGGTGTAAGGTTTACTTGCAACGATTCCGCCATCTGCGAACTGACACATACCCCGCGTGTTAGGCATCTCTACCCATTCTATCGCGTCGATATAAATCCCCAAGTACCAATCATCAACTTGCTTTGGATCAATTCCAGCAAGAAGACAAAAGTTACCTGTGATCATCAAGCGCTGTATGTGATGCGCGTATGCATGCTCAAGCGACTGCCCAATAGCGTGGCTCATACAATTCATCTTAGTCTTACCATTCCAGAAAAAGTCTGGTAAGTCACGCTTTGCTTGCAACGCATTTTGCTGCGCGTAATCTGGCATATTGACCCAATAGATGCCACGCACAAATTCTCGCCACCCAATGACCTGCCTTACGAAACCCTCTATCTGCGCTAGACTGATCTCGGCTTTGCGCTTTTCGTACTCTGCAATAGCACGCTGCACAACAAGCTTAGGGCTTATGATTTTTGCATTGAGCGCAAATGATAAACGCGAATGATATAAGCTCCACGCATGTGGTGACTTATGCGTCATCGCATCCTGAAACGTACCGAAGTTGGGTAAACAAGTCTGGCAGAAAAACTCTAATAACTCCGTTGCTTGTTTGCGCGTAGTTGGCCATTTAATAGTCGACCCAATGTCCCCGAAGTAACCCACATTATGGCGATCAATGCGCTCCTTTATAGAGGTGATATCATTCTTGAAAACAAACGGCTCCGGTATGTTGGCCAAATCACTCGCCTTTAGTTTGTTACGATTCTCGGCATCGAAGTTCCATTGCTCACCCCATGGTTGATCGCCATGCATCATAATATCAAAGCGCTTTCTCATCTTTCGATAGAACGTTTCCATACGCATAACTTTTCCTTTCTTAAAGTAGCTTTCTATCTCATTAAAGGGCAAATAAAAATGTTCTGTATCCACCTCATTGACTTGTGTATCGCCAAGCTCTAACGCCCTTAGCTGAGTTAGTAGACGGTATTCGTCAGGCCGTTGATACTCCACCTTATGTATCTGTTTGGACTGGCAAAGTGACTCAATAAGATGAGGCAAGCTTTCATACCTGCACGTTGCATCCAAATCTAGATGTAACACGCGATGACCGGACGCATCCAGCGCTGCCGCGAAGTTCTGCATTCCTTGAAAGAACGCGCATAGCTTTTGAATATGGTGCTTTACGTAGTTAGTCTCTTGACTCAACTCGGCTATAAGGTACAAGACCGATTCATCCTTACTTTGAAACCACGAATGCTGTGCATTAAGTTGATCTCCTAGAATCAGGCGTAACGTTTTAGTCATCGATCTTCTATCTATTACCGACTAAATAATGCCCTTCTCCAAGGCCCTTAGCACAGCTCGCGTGCGGTCCCTAACACCTAGTTTCGATAACACATTCGAGACGTGATTTTTAATCGTGCCTTCAGATTTGTGCAATGCCTCAGAAATTTCCTTATTGCTATAACCGCTCGCGACAAAGCGCAGCACCTCGGTTTCCTTCGGCGACAAAGGTTGAGGTTCCGGCATTGAATCAAAATCACCTTTTTGGGCACTTAGACTACGCAGCAATGTATCGGTCAGAGCGGGCTGTACAATCGTTTCACCGTTGTGCACGGCTTGAATTGCGTTGATCAAGCTCTCAAGTGACACGTCTTTTAAAAGGTAGCCATCGGCGCCCGCTTTTAAACCATCCAGCACAAGTTCATGATCATCAAATGTAGTAAGAATAATGACCGGAGTTTCGAAACCACCATCACGCAAACTCTTGATCGCTTCGATGCCATTCATGCGCGGCATTCTCAAGTCCATAAGGAACACGTCTGGGCAGTGCTCTTGCGCCAGGGTAACGGCCTTGTCTCCATCTTCACCTTCTGCAACAACTTGCACCTCACTCGCCAAACTCAGCAAGCTCTTTATGCCGCTACGCACCAAGGTTTGATCATCAATCAAAGCTATTTTGATGGTCATATTAACTGGCAACCGGAGTCACCGCTCGTAGTGTAAGGTTCGGCCTAGACTTTATTTCAAGATAACCACCCAAACGTTCAATTCGTTCTCGCATTCCGGTCAGCCCGTTTCCGGCTTCTAAGGTTTCACATCCGCCGCCGTTATCGGAATAGCTAAGTATGATTTTTTCGTTCTCGAGCATCACTTCGATTGTTACTCTATTGGCGTCACTGTGCTTCAAGGTATTAGTAACGGCTTCCTGCACTAATCTTAATAGGGCCTCAGCTGTATTGACGTCATCAACTTGAAGCGAGTCTTGCACTTCTAAGCAGATATTCAAGTTTGGTGTATCTCGCAATGTCATCGCTAGCAATTCTTGCAAATTAACTACGGGCATCTCTCTAAGTCTTGAGACAGACTCGCGCACATCATTCAATAACAATTTTGACAAAGCATGACATTGATCAATCTTTTCCTTTGCCTGGCCTTCACTAAGCTTACTTGCTACTTGAAGATTGATTGTTAAGGCTGTCAGATGGTGACCTAACAAGTCGTGCAGATCGCGTGCGATTCTCGTACGTTCGCTGCCTCTTGAGGCTTCGCCAAGTAAGTGTTGGGTAGCAAGCAATTCTCGATTAAGTTGCTGGGTTTTTTGATTCGCTGTTTCCGACTCTTTTGTCGCAATGGAACAGATGAGCGCAAACATGTGGAATGTAGCCTCCAACAAAGTTTTGATAAGGATATTGTTTTCTTGCCCTATCACCAAACGCAAGAAATACCATGCACAACATACTCCGAGCAAGCTCCACCACCAATATGCGCGAGGTAGACGGTGCGGCACTATGGCGATCCATACAATGGTGTAGATAAAGTATATATCCAATGACACGTGCCAACTCAAAACATAAATCAGAGGGAGCATTAACCAAAACGCATAGTAGCGAAGTTTATTGTCATCTTGTTTATGTGCTGGGTTAGACACCAGAAGTATCAAGGCCAACATAACTGCCTGCCAAGCCATAGCCTCCCAAAAAATTGGCTTTTGCCACAACGCCCAAGCACTAACCAAAGCGATTACTAAGCCTGTAATGATGCCGCCCAAATATTGAAAGAGTGCTATGCGATTTTCCATAGCGCTATTATTGCGCATTCTTATCTCCAGCATATAGGCCAAAAGTCATGTTTTTAACTCATGACTTTTCGTACTTACTTAAAGCAAGCCATAAACCTACCATGTCAATTCAAAATTCACGGAGGCCGATTATGACTATTACTTACAAAACTCTATTGTTCTTTCACATTGGCGTGGGCTTTGCATCGCTCGTCTTCTTTTGGATACCCGTTTACGCAAAAAAGGGCAGCGCATTTCATATTCGCAGCGGACATTGGTATGCCAAAACAATGTATGCAGTCGGCTATAGTGCGTTGGCGCTTTCGCTAATGTCAATGATAGACCCGATGGGATTCAAATTTGGCGACGCTAACTTTAGCGAAGAGGAAACACTCAGAGCCATCGCCTCGGCGCGTGATGTTGGCTTATTCCTACTGGCCATTTCGGTTTTAGTGCTAGTTGGAGTTCGCCATGGGCTGCAATCTGTGCGTGCGAAAGGCAACCACTCTCTGATGCGCAGGGCCGATAATGTCCTGGTGAACTTGGTACTTTTGGCCGTCGGTATTTGGCTCGGCATTAGCGCAACCGGTAATTCGCCTATGAGCGTCTTATTCTACATATTCGCCTTTCTATGTATTTTTACATCGATTGGGAATTTGCGGTTCTGCCTAAAATCATCCGTGACACGATCTGAGCAGATCATCGCTCACTTATCGAGCATAATCGGGGCTGGTATCGGCTCACACACGGCGTTTTTTGTGTTTGGCGCGAACCGCGTCTTTTCGGAGCTACTATCTGGCTACGCTGAGATCATTCCTTGGGTTCTACCCGCCATCATAGGCAACATCATCATTTTGCGACAGGCCAAACGTTATCGTCGACCAAAAGCCAAGGCGGCAAAGATAATTAGTTAAGGGACCTTTGATTAATATGCATTAACGCGGAGGGTGGCGCTCTCAAACTGCATACGTAATTATGTGTTACAGCCCAAATTAGTAGTGCCGTTATATGCAATAATGGTGGTGTAGTAATAAATATGCCGTACCGCATTGAGACTAAACTAATCGGAACTGGTGAACTTCTTACAAAGCGCCAAGCTGAGGAATTTTAACGGTGTGTACTCAACTAGTTATGAAGCTAATTCCAATTTGCAAAACAACATTACGTAGGTGGCAGTCTTTAGCCATACTCGTTGTAAGCCTGTGCACTATAGCATCCGCCGAGGCTGCGCCTGAAGCAACGCTAATCTCTTACTGGAACTCTAGCGACGCGAGTAGCCAAGATGCTGTAGACCACAGCCAGTGGCAAACACTGCTAGATAGGTATTTGGATACCGCGCATCAAAGTGGTATTAATCGTTTCAATTACGCCGCCGTGTCGGCCGACGATATTAAATTGCTTGATCAATACTTAGCGTATTTACAAAATCTTGATCCAAGAAAATTAAACCGCGCTCAACAATTTGCCTATTGGGTAAACCTATACAATGCCAAAACAATCGAGTTGGTAACACGCGCCGTGCAAACAAGGGGGATAACGACAATTAGGCAAATTAGGTCCAATTACCTATGGCCTGGCCCCTGGCGAATGAAAACACTTGAAGTTGCAGGTAAAGATCTCAGCTTAGATAATATTGAGCACGGAATACTAAGACCTATCTGGAAAGACCACCGTATACACTATGCCGTTAATTGCGCCAGCATTGGCTGCCCGAACCTATTACCAACGGCGTTCACGGCACTGAACTCTGAGGGACTGCTAGCAATCGCAGAAAAGGACTTTCTCTCTCACCCAAGAGCCGCCACTGTAAACGGTAATAAGCTCGTCTTATCGAAACTCTTTAGCTGGTACGGCTCCGACTTCGCTGCCGATACTGAAAAGCTTGTCGGTTATGTCGGCCAGTTTGTTAATCTTGAGATGGCCGTTGGGGAGTATGACGTATCCTATTATTATGACTGGAAATTGAATTCTCAAGATTCGCTTAGCAGCAAAACCTCCGATTAATCAGTAACTTGAATATAATCAACATTTCTCATAATCATGGACAAATTGTAGTTTATGGCTTGCAACATAGTTTATAAATTAGGTATGTTAGTCAGGTATAAACAAGGGCAATGTTTTAAATAGGGTTGGGAATTATGGGTAGCTCATACAAAAGTCGCATTCGAGTGCGCAAATCATTCATTTCTTTTCTTCTAGTTTTTGTTTGGCTGCAGGTCGGCCAAGCTCCGGTTTTAGCTGCGCCAAAAGCAAAGCAAATTGACTTTTGGAATGACTCAGAAGAAGAAAGTGGCCTAAAGATTGATTACTCAGCTTGGGACTCATTACTGAAAAAATTCGTTATTACAGACCACCCTTCACGGCTCAATCGCTTCGACTATGAGTCTGTTAGTGAAGGCGATAAGCTAGCACTTGATGGGTTTGTAGACTACATCCAGAAAATGGATCCAAGGCAATTGACCAAACAACGTCAAAAAGCCTATTGGTTAAATCTATTCAATGCCGGCCTGATTCAGCAAGTTCTTAAATCAGAGCCCGAAGATTCAATCAAGGATATCAGTGGAAATCTGTGGAAAAGAAAACGCTTTTACATCGCTATGCAAAAGATGTCACTCGATGATGTTGAACATGGCGTGTTAAGGCCTATTTTTAAAGACCCGAGAATTCACTTTTCCTTGGTCGCTGGCACAGTTGGCTCAGCAAACATATTGCCAGTCGCGTTTACTGGAGACAATGTAGAACAACTTATTGAAGAAAATACCAAAGAATTTTTATCGCATAGCCGGGGCGTGAGAAACGACAATGGCAAGCTTGTACTCTCAAGAATTTTCAATTGGTACCAAGCTGACTTCGGTGGGAATTTTGAAGGCGTGAAATCGTTCATCAAACCTTATGCCCCGCAATCGTTGGCGCCAATTTTGATTGATGCCAGAAAGGCCAAATATCAATACGACTGGAGCCTAAACAAGCCTTAGTGTAATGCCAGAATGGGCGGCACTAACACCAAGGAAACTCGCGGCTAACATCACTTAGCCAGTCAACAAATAGACGAGTTCGAGTAGATAGATATCTATTTTGCGGATACATCGCGTAGATTCCTCGTTGAGGATATGTTTCGTACTGTGGAAACAGTTCAACCAGATCACCTGTTTTTAGGTGTGAGTGCGCACTAAAAATTGGCAATAACGCGACACCAATACCCCGTAAGCACGCTGCCAGTTGCATCTCCGCTGAATTGGCTGCGAAGCTTCGGTTAAATAAATACGTTTTCACCTCCCCATGATCATCCTTGTAGCGCCATTCTTCTCTTTGCGAATGCCGGCTGTAAACCACACCTGGATAATCAGAAAGCTCATTCACTGACTTCGGTAACCCTCGTGATTCAATCAATTTCTTGCCTGCACACAAAACAATAGGGCACGGCGCTAGTTTTCTAGCAATCAGGTTTGAATCTTGCAAGTGTGCTATTCGAACCACAATGTCATAACCCTCACCGACAACATCAACCCAGCGATCATTAAAATCGACTTCCAGCTCAACGTCCTTATAGTGCTCGGCAAAAGCCGCAATAGGCTCAGTTAAAAACTGCGAGCCAAACGACATTGGGGCGTTTATCTTTAGTTTGCCTGTAGGGCAGGCTTTTAGATCTTGTATCTGCTTTTCTGCCTCATCTAAATCTTCCAGCGCTTTGCGGGCCCTGTCAAAATAAATCGCACCCTCTTCTGTCATCGAAACATGGCGAGTGGTTCGGTTAAGCAGCTTAACGCCAAGTTCGTTTTCCAACGATTGCACCTGTTTACTGATAGCAGGGCCAGTCATCCCAAGCGTTCGCGCCGCGCCAGCAAAACTTTCGTGTTTGACCACCTCTAAAAAAACACTAATTCTTGATACACGATCCATATTAATAACTTTTAGGAACTAATCAAATAACAATATTGCATATTATCATCCTCAATGGAACTGATATCGTGTCATCTCTATTAATCATTTCGAGGCAAAGACCATGAATACTACCGAAACTAGCTCCATCAATAATCACGCTGCATTTATCACACGCGCATCATTGGGCGTTGTGTTACTCGCACATGGCTTACTTAAAATACTGGTGTTTACAATACCCGGCACCGTTGGATTTTTCGAGAGCCTAGGGCTCCCTGCTTTCGCCGCGTACCTGACCATTTTTGGTGAAGTTGTCGGGGGAATCGCGCTGATTCTGGGAATCTACCCGCGCCTAGTCGCAATGCTAAGTTTGCCAATTTTAGCCGGTGCTGCTTGGGCGCATATTAGTAACGGATGGCTATTCAGCAATCAGGGTGGCGGCTGGGAGTTTCCGGTACTGTTGATCGCCTTAGCCGTTGCAGTTTCTCTGCAAAGCACAGGCAGTTTTGCTATTAAACGCGTGCCAGGTCTAGACAAGCTGATACCTGAGGCTCTCAAATAATAGGCTTCGAGGCCCTTTACCTAACTAACACCTTGAGGAAAAAACAATGCTTACTCACTACCCGTATAAACAGCTGGGCCACGCCAATCATGGCTGGCTTGACGCTCGCCACCACTTCAGTTTCTCGAGCTATCAGAACCCCAGTCGCACAGGTTTCGGCACACTTCGAGTCATTAACGACGACATCATTAAAGCCGGCTCAGGATTCGATACGCATCCGCATAAAGACATGGAAATCATCACCTATGTGCGCGAGGGCGCCATTACCCACCGAGACAGCAATGGCAATGTTGGCCGTACAAAAGCGGGAGACGTACAGGTTATGAGTGCGGGGTCTGGCGTATTTCATTCTGAGTTTAATCTGGAAAGTGAGGATACAAATATTTTCCAAATTTGGATTGAACCGAATCGACTAAATGTTGAACCACGCTGGGACAGCCACCAGTTTCCGACTGAGGCTACTAACGACTCACTCATACCACTTGTCGCTGGCGATGAAACGGCCCCGCTTTTCATTCATCAAGATGCCAGCATACATGCTGGATACCTAACTGAGGGAACCCAATTGAGGCACCCAATAAAACACCAGGCCTACATCCTAGTGTCAGAGGGAGCGCTCATGCTTGACGACATCACGGCTCACAAAGGCGATGGTTTAGAGGCCACAAACGTGTCTTCAATAACCATTAAAGCGTTGAGCGATGCCAAGATACTGGTGATCGACGTCCCGGAAAAAAATAGTCGTTAGCACTCTCGCGATATGCCAGAGAAGCAATAGGTGCGCTTTTATCAACAGAACTACCAATCATCGCGCCGTCAGCAAGAGTCAGAGCTAATTTCACGTGGAGGTGTAACGCTCTGGCTCTTCTATGCTTCTTAAAGAAGAGTTTCTAACTACGAAGATTCGCTAAGAAACAATACCTTTGTAAGATTTTTTCTATTCGTCGACTTTAGACAATCTGTACAATTGTTTTACATTTCATAATTAATTTGTATAGTAGTCATCAGTATCAAAAAATCATAATAAACTCGTTCATAAGTTGGGGCTTATCAGCTTCTTAGGAGAAAACGGATAATGACGGATCACTCCACAAG
>CALKRK010000043.1 GCA_937989675.1 uncultured Arenicella sp.
AGTTGACGGCCAAGGCAACTGGGGTTCTACCGATGATCCGAAATCCTTTGCGGCCATGCGTTACACAGAATCTCGCTTGGCGCCTTATGCACAGAGCTTATTATCTGAGTTAGGGCAGGGCACCACCGATTGGCAGCCAAATTTCGATGGCACCATGAAGGAGCCAACCAATTTGCCGGCGCGCTTGCCAAATATTCTGTTGAACGGTGGTTCTGGTATCGCGGTGGGCATGGCAACGGATATTCCTTCGCACAATATTCGTGAAGTTGTCGATGCTTGCGTGCACTTGATTGAAAACCCCAAAGCCACGGTTGAAGACCTGTGTGAATTTGTTAAGGCACCTGATTTCGCTACCGAAGCAGAAATTGTGACGCCTCAAGCGCAGATTCTCGAGATGTACCAAACGGGTAACGGCTCGGTGCGCCAACGTGCGATTTACACCAAAGAAGATGGCAATGTGGTGATTCATGCCCTGCCGTATCAAGCGTCGGGCTCGAAAGTATTGGAACAAATTGCCGCGCAAATGCAGGCAAAAAAATTGCCCATGGTGAGTGATCTGCGTGATGAATCAGATCAAGATAATCCAATTCGCTTGGTGGTGGTGCCTCGGTCTAACCGAGTGGACATTGAGTCATTGATGGGGCACTTATTCGCAACAACCGATTTGGAAAAAAGTTACCGGGTTAATATGAACATGATTGGCCTGGATGGCCGCCCGCATGTTTATAGCCTGCGTGAAACGCTTAAGGAATGGTTGAAGTTTCGTATAGAAACGGTGCGCAGCCGTTTGCAATATCGTTTTGACAAAGTCTCTGAGCGTTTGCACATATTAGAAGGCTTATTAACGGCTTTCTTAAATATTGACGAAGTCATCGAAATTATCCGTTCAGAAGACAAACCCAAACCAGCTTTAATGGCGCGCTTTGGCATTTCTGATCGTCAAGCTGAAGCTATTCTCGAGTTGAAATTACGCCACCTTGCCAAGCTCGAAGAAATGAAAATTCGCGGTGAGCAAGACGAGTTAGAAAAAGAACGCGAGCGTTTGGAATTACTGTTGAGTTCTGATGCTCGCTTAAAAACCTTGGTTAAAAAAGAGCTTAAGGACGACGCCGAAGAATTTGGAGATGCGCGTCGTTCGCCTATCGTTGAGCGTGAAGTGGCCAAGGCTATTGATGCCAGTGAGCTAGTGCCAAGTGAGGCGATCACTGCGGTGTTGTCACAGCAAGGTTGGGTAAGAGCGGCCAAAGGCCACGAGATTAATCCGCGTGAATTAAATTACAAATCTGGCGACAGCTATGCCAGCTCCGCGCGCGGCAAGTCGAACCAGATGTTGGTGGCTTTAGATTCCACTGGCCGCACTTACGCGGTGCCTTCGCACAAACTACCTTCCGCGCGTGGGCAGGGTGAACCATTGACCAGTAGCGTTACGCCTCCAGGCGGTGCCACCTTCAAATCAATCATGATGGGGGCCGACGCGGATCGATACGTTATGTTGAGCGACGCGGGTTACGGCTTTATTTGTGAAATCCAAAACATGCTTACCAAGAATAAAAAAGGTAAAGCAACACTCAGCGTGCCCAAAGGTGCAGAAGCCTTGCCGTCGTTAAAGATTAATAGCTTAGAGAGCGACTTCTTAGCGGTGGTTACCACTTCTGGTTATTTGATGATTTACCCAGTGACCGAACTGCCGGAGTTGGCTAGAGGCAAGGGCGTCAAGCTGATTAACGTGCCTTCCAAGTTACTCAAAGCGCGGGAAGAATATGTATTAGGTGCCACAACGTTTAAGAAAGGGCAGCACGTATTGGTGCATGCCGGTAAGCGTTACTTGCGTCTAAAAGGGCAAGACCTAGACCATTACACAGGCGAGCGCGGCAAGCGCGGCCGCAAGCTGCCTAAAGGTTTTCAGGCAGTGAAAGCCATCACCACGGAGAAAGCCTCGGCAACTCCAGACGACATTAAAATTGATTAGACAGCAATATTAGACACTACTAAATCGGACACTAAAATGAACAAACTACAACAACTCAGAGAGATGACCGTGGTGGTCGCTGACACAGGTGAGCTACCTGCGATTGCTGAATATAAGCCGCAAGACGCTACAACCAACCCGTCGTTGCTATTAAAAGTGGCACAAGACGCTCAGTACGCAGAGATCATTGATCGAGCGGTGGCGAGCGCGAACGGCAGTTTGGTTGATGCGGTCGATAACTTTGCCGTGGACATCGGCTGCGAAATTCTAAAAATAATACCTGGCCGCGTTTCAACCGAAGTTGACGCACGCTTGTCTTTCGACACCGACGCCACGGTGACTAAAGCCAAAAAGCTAATCGCCTTGTACAAAGAGCGCGGCATTGAGAAAGACCGCATCTTGATCAAAATTGCCTCCACCTGGGAGGGCATTAAAGCTGCCGAGCAGCTCGAGAAAGAGGGCATCAATTGTAATCTGACCTTATTGTTCAGCTTTGCGCAAGCGGTGGCCTGTGCCGAAGCGGGCGTGTTTTTGATCTCGCCATTTGTTGGCCGCATTATGGATTGGTTCAAAGCCAATGGCGGTAAGGAAAGTTACGAACCGATGGAAGACCCAGGCGTGTTATCGGTAACGCGCATCTATAACTACTATAAGCAACACGGCTATAACACCATTGTGATGGGGGCGAGTTTTCGCAACACCGGCGAGATTGAAGCCTTAGCAGGCTGTGATTATTTAACGATTGGCCCGAACTACTTAGAAGAGTTACGCAATGACGATGGCGAACTGACTCGCCGCCTGTCTGAAGAGTCAACTGGCGAAGCGCAAGAAAAGCTTTCCTTAGACGAGAAAACTTTCCGCTGGATTCAAAACGAAGACGCCATGGCAACCGAAAAACTTGCCCAAGGCATTCGAGCCTTTGCCGTTGACCAGGTTAAATTGGAAGACTTGATTGCCCCGAAGTTGTAATTCCTAAAATGAGTGGGGCTTAGTTGTTCTGAGCCCCATTTAAATCACATTCAGTGCACTGAGTATTGAGCGAGTTCCCAACGCGGCCGTAAACACCACCACACCGGCCCCCAGTGTATTGGCGATAACGCCGTTGCTGTGGCGGCCAAGCAACTGTTTGCGGTTCATCGCGAACAACAAAAAGCACGCAACGATGGGCAGCAACAAGCCATTTGCGAATTGTGCTAAGACAATTAGTTGAATTGGTTTTATGCCCGTTAATGCGAGCGTCGCTCCGATTACCAAAATACTCACGCTAACCGCACGAAATGCGAACGACTGCGCACCGCCTTCAAACTCAAGTAATTCTGAAAGGGCAAAGCTAGTAGCCAGTGGTGCCGTAATCGCGCTGCTCAGGCCCGCGGCAAACAAGCCAACACCCAGGAAGTATTTCGATAAAGTTCCGAATAGCGGCTCGAACTGAACGGCCATGTCGGCGGCGTTATTAACGCTTAGCGCGTTTGCGTAAATGCTGGCCGCCGCCGTAGATGCGATTAAAATCGCCACCACTCCGCCCAATCCAATTGAAATAATGGTGTCAGAACGTGCCGCGCTTAAATTGTTTGACAGCGAATCTTCGTTGCCCTGTTCAGTATTCTTCCAGCGTGCTTTGGCCGCGGATGCATGCAGGAATAAATTGTAGGGCACTACCGTGGTGCCAATCAGGGCGATCACAGTCAACAGGCTGCCGCTCGGAATGCTGGGTTTGAAAAGCCCGCCGAGCATGCCGAGAAGTTTTGGTTGAACAACAAAGAAGGTTAAAACAAACGCCAGTGCCATGAGCAAAACCAAGCCAACTAAAATCTTCTCGATATCTTTATAGCGGCCTTTGGTGAGCACCAGAATTCCAAACGCAGCGAGCACAACGATGGTGACTTTGGTTGCCCAGCCTTCAGAGCCGATAACGGCCTCAACACCCAAGGCGGCACCCGCCAAATTACCCGCTTCATAGGCGGCATTTCCGCCATACAGTGCAACGAGTAATAAACCAATCAACGGCCATTTGAACGCCGAGGTTCTCAGCTCATT
>CALKRK010000044.1 GCA_937989675.1 uncultured Arenicella sp.
ACTGCCTTTGGAGGACTCATTTATGCCTTTGCAAACCGTGCAAATTGCTGTTTTTGTATTCGTTACGGCCCTAATCGGGTATATCACTTATGTAAAGTGCCGCAAAGCGGCGTCGTCTACTGAAGGCCTCTCGACCGAAGCGGGTAACAAGGAGGTATTCCTCGCCGGAGGCGGCTTAAGCTGGGTATTTGTTGCGGGTTCGATCACCTTGACCAACCTAAGTACTGACCAATTGGTGGGTATGAACGGCAATCAAATGTTGTTATTGGCGTGGTGGGAGTTCGCCGCCGTGTTCGGTTTGATCATTTTAGCGAAAGTGTTTTTGCCGATCTACTATAAGTATGAATGTACGACCACGACTGAGTTGTTAGAAAAACGTTACAACAATCATCATATTCGTGCACTGATCGGCGTGCTGTTCCTGTTGGGCAACGTATTCATCTTTCTTCCCGCGGTTTTGTACGGTGGTTCTTTGTTCATGATCACGATGTTTGGATTGGACGTACCAATTATGGTGTTGGCTGTTGCGCTGGCGGTAATCGGTGCCTGTTACGCGGTTCTAGGCGGTTTACGTGCGGTTGCTATTTCAGATACCTACAGCGGTGTGCTGTTATTAAGTCTTGGATTGGTTGTGGTATTTCTTGCGCTAAAGGCGATTAATTTTGACCTTTCAGACATACCTGCTGAGCGCCTAACAATGATCGGCGCCAATGATTCGCCGATTCCTTGGCATACCCTTCTTACTGGCATGATCTTCATTCAGATTTTTTACTGGGGTACTAACCAAACGATTACACAGCGGGCGATGGCGTCACCGACCTTGAAAGAAGGTCAGAAAGGGGTGTTTGTAGCGGCGGTGATTCGATTTATTATTATTCCACCGATTATCGTGTTGCCAGGCGTTGTCTCTTATAAGCTTTATGGCGACGTGGGCGATGCAGCTTATGGGCGAATCGTTGGTGATGTATTACCAATGTGGTTATCGGGTGCGTTTGCGGCGGGTTTAGTTGCGGCGGTGCTGACCACATTCAACAGTATTTTGAACTCGTCGTCAGCGCTTTATGTGTGTGATATCCACGAAAAATACATCAGCAAAGACGTTAATATTTCAAAACTCAATGCAGTCGTAACCGCGATATTCGTTTTGATCGCGCTGGCGCTTGTGCCAGTTTACGCTAGCACAGAGAGTATTATTAATACCGTTCAACAGCTCTACGGCTTGCTTAGTATGCCAATTTTGTCGTGTTTTATTGTGGGCTTATTGTTCAAGAATGTGGACTATCGTGCAGCGATTTTCGCTGTGGTTGGCGGCGTATTGTTGTATGCTTTCTTCTCCTTTGTTTGGGCGCCATTGCACTACATTCATATGATGTTTTTCACTCTGATAGCTAGTGTATTGTTAGCCTTGATAGTCAATAAGCTTGTGTTCGGTAAAAGCGCGGAATTCGGTTGGGCTGGTTCAAGCGACGCACTTGCCTAATTCCTATTTAATCGCTCTGGCTTTCAAATGAATTGTTAGTCGGAGCGACGATATCCTATTTTTGCTCTTAGGATTTCGGTACACTTCGCCCATTAATTTCTAACAGGGTACGTTCATTTGTCGCGTGTACTAGTCGTCGGTGGGGCGGGCTATATCGGTAGCCACACATGTAAAGCGCTTGCTCTGCAGGGGCATGATGCTGTGGTAGTGGATAATCTCAGTGAAGGTCATCGAGAATTCGTAAAGTGGGGGCCTTTGCATGAACTCGATGTTCGAGATACACATGCTCTGATTGATGTTTTTAAGAAGGAAGCACCTCAAGCGGTTATTCATTTCGCGGCGTCGGCATACGTGGGCGAGTCTGTAGAGAACCCTCAAAAATATTACGATAACAACTTCGTCGGTGTCTTGTCCTTATTAGAGGCAATGCAGGCCGCGCAGTGTCACAATCTGGTGTTTTCTAGTACCTGTGCGGTGTATGGTGAACCGACCAGTTTGCCGATTGCGGTTGATGCGCCAACCGACCCGATTAACCCCTATGGCCGCAGTAAGTTGATGGCTGAACAAGCGATTAAGGATTTCGCCAAGGCGTCGAGTATTCGTGCCGTAGTTTTACGTTATTTCAATGCAGCGGGTTGTGACTTTGATGCACAGATCGGCGAGCGACATAATCCGGAAACTCATCTAATACCGAATGCCATTAACGCGGCGCTAGGAATCGGCCCTGAGCTGCAATTGTTTGGCGATGATTACCCCACTGATGACGGCACCTGCGTACGTGATTACATTCATGTGAATGACTTGGCCGCTGCCCATATCAAAGCTCTCGCTTGGTTGGATGCAAAGGACCGGGCATCCGAGCAATGTGTGTCGACGTTTAACCTCGGTACCGAATCTGGCTTCTCTATTCGTCAGGTGATTGACGCGGTAGAACGTGCGGTTGGTAAGCGCGTACCACATACCATTTGCGCGCGCCGACCTGGAGACCCGCCAGAGCTGGTTGCAGATAGCCAACAGACCCAAACGAGCTTGGGCTGGGTTGCGCAACATTCTGATATTGATAGCATTGTTTCGTCAGCCGTGGCTTGGGCGCGCGCTGACAATAGCTAGTGGTTTAAGCGGTGGCCCTTTGATAGAGTTCGTTCAATTGCTTGGCGATGTTCGGCCACTGAAAGTGTTGTTTGACGTAAGCGCGAGAATGCCGGCCAAGCTCTTGAGTTCGTTCTAAATCTTCAAGTGCGCTTTCCAGCTGAGCCTGTATATTGTCCACATCGAGTGTGGATACAAAACCTAAATTAGCGTTCGCTACTTGCTCTGAGAGTGCTACTTGATCACTAATCAATACGCTGGTGCCGGAGGCCATGGCTTCGAGGACGGCAATGCCAAAATTCTCAGAGTGTGACGTTAGAGCATAGAGATCAGCTCCTTGGAGCAATAGGTTTTTTTCCGTGCCTTTGACAAAGCCAACAAATCGGCAGCGCTCAGTAAGGCCAAGTTTCTGAATTAGTTCATTCAGCGAGCGAATATATTCGTCGTCGCCGTTACCAGCGATTACCAGTTGGTAGTTTTGATTGGTGAGCTTGGCTAAGGCTTGCAATAGCAACTCCAAGCCCTTCTTTTTGTGTAAGCGTGAGAGAAAAAGTAGAGTCGGCGTGTCGCGTTGAAGACTCCAGCGTCGCTCCATCTTCATTTTGGCCTGCCGAATTTGCATAGGTATGTCTAGGCCAAGCGGAATGACCTCGCTGCTTAACTTAGGTAATAACTCAAGCGCTTGCTGTTGCTCTGAATCAGCGGTGAAATGCACACAATTAGCTTGCTCGAGATTTTGTTTTTCAAACAGTTTTAGATAATAGTGTTTTCTGGATTTTGATTGGCTTAAAGACCAGTGTTCTAGTTGGCCAATTGGTCGAACTATGTAAGGAATTTTTTGCCGACGTGCGATTTGCATCGCCTTAGTGGAGCAGTAGGAAAATATAGCGTGCACATGGATAAGGTCGTAGTTGCTGATATTCTTTTTGAGCCAACGTGTGAAGCCAGCCGAATAAGCGAATTCACGCAGTGCGCTGATTGAAGGTGAGGCCCGATGAAAAAAACGAATTGGCACACCCTGGTGCTGAATTAATTCGCCGACAGCTACCTGTAATAAAGTCTCGCCATCATCGTTAGTGGTAGCTATTTCTGCGTCGACACCAGATTTTCGTAGCGCTAAGACCATTGCGATGACGGCTTTGCTTGGTCCGCCACGTAGTGGCGACACGGAAGGTATCACATGCAGTATTCGCAGGCCGCCCTGGCTATCGGGCATGTCGATCTGTCCAGTCGCTTAGTGCAGCAATGCTCCAACGCCGATACCAAGGCTTGAGTGGTATCCATTTTGGTGTGCTGCGTATCGAGATTGATTTCCACTCATCTTCGAACCATTCATCAAAGGGAAATCGAAACCCCTGTTTAGGGCGCTTCACGACCCATTCGGGCAATTCAGGCACTGCGTCGATCAATAGCTTTTTACCAGTTTGTAGTCGCAGTGACGGTGGGATGGTGGTAAGCCGGTCAACTAGCACTTTATCCACAAATGGCACGCGAAGCTCAAGGCCCCATGCCATGCTGTTGGTGTCGCCGTCGCGCAGTAATTGATTGCGCATGTAGGTGGTTAATTCCAAGGTGCAAACTTGATCTGAAATATCTTCAGCGGCGGGTTCGATGAGTTTTTTTGTAGCTGAGGCCTTACCAAGAATGGATTTGGTCAATGACTTCGCTTCGCCGTTTGAGAAAATACCTCGAAGGCTTTGGTGTGCCGCTGTGATTGATGCTGGCGCGCATAGTGCGTCGGCGATTCGACGCTTTTGTGTTGGCAAAATGTATTGTGCTAATGATGCTAACGGGCGAAAGACTGGCGCGAAATTGGTAAAAGGTGAACTGCGTTCTAACATCTCAGGTATCAGGTCAAACGACTTGTAACCCGCAAACAGCTCATCAGCACCTAAGCCGGAAAGAACCACTTTTTCGCCTTTTTCACGAGCGAGCTTGGCTACGCAAAATACGTTAAATCCGTCGATGCTGGGTTGATCAGTTGCGGCTAAGTAATCATGGAACAGTGATTGAGCTAGCATTGGCGTCATCAATAGCTCGGTATGATTGGTGCCGAAATGCTTTGCTACTCTTTTGGCAATGTCGCCTTCATTCCATTCAGGGTTGTCGAACGTGATGGTATAGGTGTTAATCGGTTTGTCTGATACTTTCTTGGCCAAGGCAACGAGCGCTGTTGAATCAATACCGCCACTGAGGAATATACCGACGGGCACATCACTGACAAAGTGGGCTCGGACGCTGTCCTCTAACGCAACTCGAGTGAGTTCAACCGCTTGTTTTGGACTAACAGACTGATGTTTGAATGTGACTTTCCAATACTGATCAAGCTTTAGCTTGCCCTTGCGCCAGACGAAGCTACAGCCAGCTTGAAGCATTTTTACATCTCGGATTAGGGTGTCAGGTTCTTGTGGAGTGCCACGTAAGAAGTAGCCGTTTAAGCCTCGAGATGATAGTTTTCGGTTACTCAGTTTGCTTGCGAGCACGGCACGTAACTCTGAAGCAAAAGCCATCGAAGAACGGCTTCTCACATAATACAGAGGTTTTATGCCAAGCGGGTCACGTGCGCCAAACGCGACTTTTTTCTCTTCGTCCCAGATAACAAAGGCAAACATGCCGCGCAAAAAGTGCACACACTGTGGGCCTTTTGTTGCGTACATTTTGAGTATGACTTCGGTGTCAGACTGGCTCTGAAACTGTTGCCCTTCGGCCTCTAAGCGGCTACGCAATTGGCGGTAATTATATATCTCACCATTATAGGTAATCGTATAACGGCCATCAGTGCTACTCATTGGTTGATGGCCTGTTGAAGATAGGTCAATAACCGAAAGTCTGGTGTGCGCGAATGCGGCTTGTTTGGAAGGGGCGGTGAAATCGCCTTGCCCATCTGGGCCACGATGCTTTATGGCTTCCTGCATTGGCGACAAGGAGGAAGCGATGGAGTCTTTGGGTTTGGTCGAGAGTAATCCAGCAATACCGCACATAATATGTAAGCATCAGATAGGTGGTGTAGGGTGGTAATTACTATAGCAGCAAGTTGGAATACGCCATAGTAGTGAATGCTATCGGGAGGTTAGGGTTTTGCTGGGCTGAATTTTCCCGATGTAAACGAGCCTAGGATGCCGCGCTAAAGATATTTAACGCAGTTAGAGTTTAAGTACCGAACCCCTTCTCACACTCATATTCGAGTGTGAGAAGGGCGGTTTAAGGTTAACGACTTAAGAGGTCGTTAGGCTGGCTGAGCAATTAAGCCTCTGTTTTCTCGGCTCGATTGCCGTCATTGCTTTTGTTTGCTTGGTTGTTATTGTTTGGTTTGCCAGCTGGCTTTTCGCCTTGATTGTTGCTTTGGCTATTGCCCTTGTTCTGGGTGTTATTTTGCGCGCTATTATCGTTCGGGCGATTCCGGTTACGATTGCGATTTCTGTTGCGATTTCTGTTGCGGTTACGATTACCGCCTTCGTTTGCTGGTTTATCCGCCTGATCGCTCTTCGCGTTTGGCTTGTTGTGGTTTGGTTTACCTTGGTTGGGTTTGCCTTTGCTGTTTTGATGGCGAGGCTTACCACCGCCACGATTGCCTCGGTTATTTTGCGCATTACGGTTGCGGTTGCCGTGATTGCGGTTGCCGCGGTTGTTATGACGGCCGCCTTGTTTACCACCCTTACTAGGTTGTTTCTTGGCGGGCTGTTCTTCTTCTCCGGTGCCGAAAAGCGCTCGCCACAAACGTACAAAAATACCCGGTCTAATCGGCTCTGCCACTGGAGCTGGAGTAGGAGGGGCAGGCGGTTTATCCGCCATTTGCACTGACTCAATACCAACAGCAGGAGCGGTATTCGGTGCGATTACAACATTGCTTGTTTGGTTTTTCTTCTGGTACTTCGCTTTACGCGGGTCTTCCTTTGGCTCTTGAATTTCAGTTTTGTAACTTGGGAGATTTGGCATTTCGTCCAAGTCTTCGCTGCGTAAGCGTTGAATCTTAAAGTGTGGCGTTTCCAATTCAATCGTAGGCACGATTGTGATATTGGTACCTAGACGATTCTCCAATAAGCTTACTTCATGGCGCTTTTCGTTTAGCAAGTAAGTTGCGGTTTTAATCGGCAAGTGTGCGTTAATCGCTTCAGTGTTTTCTTTGAGGGCTTCCTCTTCGATGATACGAAGTACGCTAAGCGCTGAAGAGCCGATGCTGCGAATATGGCCGTTGCCTTCACAGCGTGGGCAAACGTGATAGTTTGAATCGCTGATGGAAGAACGCAATCGTTGACGAGACATTTCCAGTAGGCCGAATCGTGAGATACGCCCCACTTGAACTCTAGCCCGATCAGCTTTCAGCGCCTTCTGTAAACACTGTTCTACCGCACGTTGATTCTTATTCGCGAGCATATCGATAAAATCAATCACGACTAATCCGCCAAGGTCACGAATACGCAGTTGGCGTGCGATTTCTTCAGCCGCTTCCAAGTTTGTTTGCAACGCGGTTTCTTCGATATCGCTGCCTTTGGTGGCTCGTGCCGAGTTTACGTCGATTGATGTTAATGCTTCTGTTGGGTCAATGACTAAGGCGCCGCCCGATTGCAATCGAACTTCGCGTGCATAAGCCGACTCGATTTGGTGTTCAACTTGGTAGCGCGAAAACAAGGGTACTGTGTCTTCATAGAGTTTTAGCTTGATAACATTGTGCGGCATTACTTGATTCATGAAGCGCGAAGCACGCTCGAAAATCTCTTTGTCATCAATAATAATTTCGGTGATGTCGCTACGGAAATAGTCCCGAATGGAGCGCACTACCAAATTCGTTTCCTGATACACCAAGAACGGAGCAGGCTGTGACTCGGCTGCCTGTTCAATGGCCTCTGAAAGCCGTTGCAAATAGTCTAAATCCCATTGTAGTTCTTCAGCGCTTTTACCGATGCCTGCCGTGCGAGCGATCAAGGCGTGTTCTCTTGGGATGTCTAATTCAGACATGGCTGCGCGCAATTCCTGACGTTCCTGGCCTTCAATACGGCGAGAGATGCCACCACCTTTTGGGTTGTTTGGCATAAATACCAAATAACGGCCCGCCAAACTGATAAAAGTAGTTAGAGCCGCGCCTTTGTTGCCGCGCTCATCTTTCTCCACCTGTACTAATAGCTCTTGGCCGGTTTTTAACGCATCGGCAATTTTTACTTGCGAGATAGGGGTGTCAGATTTGGAGTTTTTGAAGTAGGTGCGAGATACCTCCTTCATCGGCAAAAAGCCTTGGCGGTTACCACCGTATTCGACGAAAGCCGCTTCCAAACTTGGCTCGATGCGAGTGATTTTGCCTTTATAAATATTGCCCTTTTTTAGAGCTGTACTCGCTGACTCGATATCCAGATCAACTAACTTTTGTCCATCAACAATCGCAACACGTAGCTCTTCCGAGTGTGTTGCATTGAATAGCATTCTTTTCATGTCTTCCTCGTTGCCGTTAAGGCACGTTTTGAAAACAGTCAATGAAGGGTGGGTATTAGCCTTGGCTAGCGTCAGCGATTACTTAAACTGGTGTTGACAGTGGTGCCTAAAAAACACCATTTGCTCAGTTTGCGGAAGGTATGTTCTTATTTAAGAATATACGGTTATGCGATTTGAGCAGCTCCATCATAGAGCCTTCTTATTCCGGTGCCCTTGCAACGCCCTGTCTTAGCAAGGCAAATTAGGCGTTTTCAATGGGCTAGTTTGTATTGAGATTAGCGTTTGCTAACACGCTTGCTCATAAACTACCTGCTGATTTTCCGGGGTGAGCAATAAGCTCGTTTATTCAAATGTTCTATCGCGATAAGCCCAAGACTTTGACCGCTGAATCTAATCAACAAGTAAGCCTTGTTCATTATTTTGGAGCGATTGAACATTTGTGCCTGCAAAGCAAGCGTAATTTTGTCAGTTACCAATTTTTTGTTCGAACTGCAAAGCGCTTAATATTTGCGCGCTATTGTTCAGTTCGTTGCTGTCGTTGCCGTTAACATTAGGCGGTATGCCTTGTTCCGATCATGACTGCTTGCCAGCGTTCAATTTTACGTCTGGCGTGTTCCTCAAAAAATCAGGGTGGGGAACATTGCCCTGTGCGCGGGCAGCAGTTGAGCCGTTTGTTGCTCGTCGGTTTGCGAAGGGCCTAAGTTCTCGATATACCAATTTAACCGTTTGGGTTAAATTGGTGTCGGTAGGCGATTCATGTATGTATAAACCAACTTTGCTGCCGCAAAATCTTGGAAAGGTCATTTTCTTAAACAAGGCCGCTAATAATGCGTTTATTGTTTAAGCCGTATCACCGTTCACAGAATTCTTTCTTATCCGATTTTCGTATGCATAAAGTTCGGTGCTAACCTCATTTAGCTTCCCCAACCGGATTGGCGGATAATAACAGTTGGGCTGTTAATACGCAATCACTGAAAAGCCGCATAAATATTAGCTCTAAAGCCCATTGGGCTGGGTTTGAATCTGCCCTATAATCGGCCATCCTAAATTCGGTAGATTAATGTGCATAAAAAGAGTTCCAAATCAGAAAAAAAGACGCCGCTGAACAATAAAGTGCGCTTCGTCGACATTGGCGAGGAGCATGCAGGCCAGCGTGTGGATAATTTCTTGATCACTCACTTAAAAGGTGTGCCGAAAACGCACATCTACCGCATCATTCGTAAGGGTGAAGTACGGGTAAATAAGGGGCGAGTCAAGCAGACGACGCGGCTGGTAAGCGGAGATAGCGTTCGTATTCCTCCTATCCGCCTAAGTGAGCGTAAAACCGGAGATTTGGATGGCGCTCGATATGCATTTTTGTCCAAGGCTATATTGTTCGAAGATGATTCTTTGATAGTGCTTAATAAGCCCTCAGGAATGGCAGTTCATGCTGGAAGTGGCATTAAGGTTGGTGTTATTGAAGCATTGCGAGCCTTGCGAACAGATCTTAGGTATATCGAGCTAGTACACCGCCTCGATCGCGAAACCTCAGGCTGCTTAGTGCTCGCCAAAAAAGCCAGTGTGTTAAAAACGTTGCAAGACGACTTTAGAAATAATTCACTCAAGAATGCGCGTTTAGACAAGCGTTATCTGACTCTGGTCCGAGGTAACTGGCGCCATGGCTATCGGCGTGTAACTAAGGCGCTCAATACCGATGCTCGTCGCAATGGTGAACGTTATGTTGTGGTCGACGAGCAAGGCAGTTATGCCAGCTCAATTATGACGCCCAAAGCCAGTTTAGATATTGCGTCTTTGTTAGAAGTAAAACTTTTGACTGGCCGCACGCACCAAGTGCGAGTGCATGCCTTGTCTGAGAATCACCCGGTTGCCGGCGACCCTAGATACGGTGATAGTGAGTTCAATAAGCGTATGAAGTCGCTGGGTTTATCGCGTTTGTTCCTGCATGCGGCGCGGCTCAGTTTTTATCACCCGGCTTCTAAGCAAAATATGACCATCGAGGCACCTCTGCCAGATGACCTTCTTAATGTAGTTAATAATCTCGGGTTGGAGTATTCGTAAATGTATCAATTGATTATTTTTGACTGGGACGGAACCTTAATGGATTCGGCTCAGAAAATTGCCAACTGTATTCAAGCGTCCGCGCGTGATGTTGGTGTGCTTGAGCCCAGTTCGCAGCGTGCCAAAAGTATTATCGGGCTTGGTCTTACAGAAGCAATGCAGTCACTATTTCCTGACCTTGATAGTGCTAAAGTTAAAGCGTTGGTCGACGCATATAAGTACCATTTTTTGAAAGGTGACGAGACGGAACAAAAACTATTTGATGGCGTTAGTGAAGGTTTAGAGGCTTTGGAAGCGGCGGGTGCGGTATTAGCGGTAGCCACCGGTAAGTCACGTGCCGGATTGGATCGAGCGTTTGCTGCAAACGGTTTGGATAAGCACTTTGTTGTGACGCGCTGCGCCGATGAAACTCGCTCCAAACCTCACCCGCAAATGTTGCATGAGATACTGGAATTTACCGCGATCGACCCCAAGAATGCAATTATGGTGGGCGATACCACCTATGATATGGACATGGCGATAAATGCAAATATCGCAGGTCTAGGCGCTGGTTATGGTGTGCATACAGAAGAGATGTTGCTGGCAAGTAAAGCCAAAGAGGTGCATAAAAGCTGCCATGAAATGATGAGTTGGTTATTAGATGATCGAGTGGAGCGTGCTTATGCCTGAGAAATTAATCGGCTCGCTAAACGGTCTTGAAGAAGGTGGTAAGGGTTTGCGCTTTGATGTGCAAAGCAAAGCTGGCGAAGTAATACCCGCGTTTGTTGTGCATTTTGACTATCAATACTTTGCATACTTGAATCGTTGTGGGCACATTGCGGTACAACTGGATTATATGCCCGGTGAGTTTTTTAGTGATGATGGGCAAACGTTGATCTGCGCAACGCATGGTGCTGAATATGCGCCGGATACGGGAGCGTGTTTAGGTGGGCCTTGTTACGGGGTAGGTCTTGACCCAATATCGATTGAAGCGCGAGATGGTCAACTGTTTCTCATCTCAGAAGAGTATGATGTCGTTGTAAACGACGATTAAATTAGATTTAACCTTGATGTAGAGGACTCCTAATGTTTGGAAAAGATAAATCAAATGCGAACCCAGGGCCGTTGCCAGGAAGCAATCAAGTGGCGGTTTCTCAAAACGAGATATTGATGCGTTTGGCTGATGACTATATGAAAGACCGTAAATGGCGGCGCATATTTAAGTTTACGATTCTGGGCCTGATCGTATTTTACCTATTGAGCATTATATTGTTCGCTGGCAACGCCGGAAATGATATTAACGCCGCCAAACCGCACACGGCTTTGGTGGAATTAAGTGGGCCTATTGGAATTCAAGGTGGGGTTTTTGCAGATCAACTGAATAAAAGCCTGCGTAGCGCATTTGAGGCAAAAAATTCGAAAGGGATTGTGCTTAGAATCAACAGCCCTGGCGGGTCGCCTGTGCAATCCGACGAAATTAACTCTGAGATCACGCGTTTACGAGGCGCTTATCCCGAAAAGCCTTTGTATGTGGTGGTGTCGGACATCTGCGCGTCCGGAGGCTACTATATCGCCGCTGCTGCGGATCAAATTTACGCTAATCCATCGTCAATAGTTGGCTCAATTGGAGTTCGTATGGATGGATTTGGTTTTGTTGATGCCTTAAAAAAATACGGCGTTGAACGCCGCTCTTTAACAGCTGGTGAGAACAAATCTATTCTAGATCCATTTTTACCCGTTAAAGCAGAACAGAAAGCACATGCTGAGGAAATGTTGGGCATTGTTCATCAACAATTTATTGATAAAGTTAAGCAAGGCCGCGGCGAAAGGCTTGTAGAAAATCCTGATATGTTTTCTGGTTTGTTTTGGAGCGGTGAGCAAGCCAAGGAGCTTGGGTTGATTGATGAGTTTGGTGGCTTGGATTACGTTGCACGCGAAGTTGTCGGCCATGAACCCATAGTCGATTATTCTTTCAAACCGAAACTTTTAGACCAATTGGCCCGAGATTTTGGTGTGTCGGTCGGAGCCGGAATCGCTAGCGTAATGGGTGGGCCACTACAACTGAAGTAAAAGGGCTAGGGCAAGACGTTGTAGTGATTTAGGTCTATTTGTAGATCGTCTAAGCGCGGCGGAATTTGTTAAGCCGCGCGAGCTGCAATACAAGTTCAGCGACAAATCGCTGCCATGCGTATTCGAAACCTGGCATACCATTAGTGATCAAGCCTTTTACGAATAAGGTATAGGGAACTACCAGTACAGGCGCAAAGCCCCAATATCGGCAGCGGTCTGGCCAGGACAAGTCTCGCCAGTTGGAGCGCGCTAATTTTGCTGCTTCTTGGCGGGCGTATTTTTTTTGTGAGGCAAACCAACGTGCGTAAGGTTTACGGTCATCGTGCTGCATTTTTTGGCTTAAGGGTGTTACGTAACCATCAATCGCAACGCGGTGAGCGTGGCCATCTTGGTGATAGTGGGCTGCAGATAGACGATACAAACATGTTCTTGATGGGTATAAAGACCCTTTAAGTGCGCGGCCATTGATTAGGTATTCGAACGCAATATCGAACCCTTGTACATCGTTGCTCGGCGCGAGTTTGCTGATTTCATCCAGTAACTCAGGCGTTACCACATAATCAGCATCCATCGACAATACCCATTCTGTTTGGATATCTTGAGTTAAGGCGAAATTACATTGGTCGGCGAAACTGGTGAATTTGTTTTGCACAACTTTGACATTACTGAACTTATTGCAAATCCCCAGGGTTTCATCATCACTGAAACTATCCACAACGAGTACTTGAGTTGCCCATGTGAGTGCCGATAAGGTCCGCGCGAGGTTTGGTTCTTCATTATAGGTAAGAATAATGGGTGTGATATTCTCAAGCATTGACTCTAAGCCTAGGAAAACAGGTTAAAATTTTCGTGCTCGAGCATCGCTACCAAACGGATCAGTGGTAAGCCGATAAGGGCATTCGGGTCGTCGCCCTCAAATTTCTCTAATAATGCAATTCCAAGGCCTTCGGATTTAACACTGCCCGCGCAATTATAAGGTTCTTCTTTGCGTAAATAGTGTTCAATAACCTCGTCTGAGAGTGATTTAAAATGAACCGTAAATGGAATCACTTCAGATTGGATGCTTCCGGTGGCTGAGTTAAGTAAGGCTAGGCCGGTGTATAGCTTTATTTGTTTTCCTGACGCAGTTCTAAGTTGTTGCACTGCACGTTCATGAGTGTGGGGCTTGCCGACAACTTGGTCGCCATGCAGCGCAACTTGGTCTGAGCCAATAATTAAGTGTGAGGAATGCGTTTTTGAGATTTCCTTCGCTTTTTCAATGGCTAAACGTTCTACAAGTGCGGCTGGGGTCTCATCGGCTAACGAAGATTCATCAATGTCTGGGCTAGCCGTTGTGAATGGCACCATAAGACGCTCAAGCAGCATCTTGCGAAATGGTGATGAAGAACCGAGTACCAGAGGTAAATTAGACATACGAGTTGGTGTTAATTTGTTGGAAATAGCGTGTTGCGCCGATTATGCGATAATACCGGTATGGATGCACTTATTGACGAAGTACTTGAAACCATTCTGCATAGCGCCATTTGGCGCTCCACGACGCATCTTTCGTTCACGGCGCTAATAGTTATCGCGCTTATCGCATTTTGTATTCTAGCCTATCGACGAACACGTAAGCCTCGTTCCAGTGGGCGAAGGAGAGGGTTTCGTTATCGCTCGCGTTATCGAAAATAGAGGGCTGGATCAATTATATGATATATATGATATGTGCTAAACTAATCCAAATACGTTTGCCCAGTTTTCCTTATGAATAACAATAAAATCAACTTAGCCATCGTCGGTGTTGGCAAAATTGTACGCGATCAGCATTTGCCGTCGATCGAGAAAAATACCAACTTTCAGTTAATTGCTACCGCCAGTCGTAATGCTTCGGTAGAGGGCGTGGCGTCTTATAAAGACATTGAGTCGATGTTGGATGCGGTTCCAGAGCTCGACGCGATTGCTTTATGTATGCCACCTCAATATCGCTATGACGCCGCTAAGCTAGCACTAGAGCGAGGACTACATGTACTGCTCGAAAAACCACCGGGTGCAACTGTTTCCGAAGTAGAACAGCTGGTTGAACTGGCGGATAAGCAAAGTGTGTCGTTATACGCAACCTGGCATTCTCGTCATGGCGCGGCGGTTGAGAAAGCCAAAGCGGCGCTGTCGAATCGAACTATTCAATCGGTAACGCTTGCTTGGAAGGAGGATGTGCGCAAATGGCATCCGGGCCAAGATTGGATTTGGCAAGCTGGTGGTTTGGGTGTGTTTGACCCTGGTATTAATGGCTTGTCTATTTTGACGAGGCTGCTGCCAGAACCGGCTTTCGTGACGCAAGCAACCTTATCTTTTCCTGAGAATAAGGCGGCGCCAATAGCGGCTGATATTAGTTTGACAACCGCAAATGGCATTACCGTTGAATCACAATACGATTGGCGCCAAGAGGGTGATGAAGTCTGGGATATTAGCTTTGTAACGGAAAAGGGCGACGTTGAAATTACGCATGGAGGTGGCGCTTTACGTGTGGATGGTGTGGCGGTAGAACTGCCTAAGCACTCAGAACATGGAGAGTATGAAGCCATTTATGCGCGGTTCGCTGAGATTATCTCGCAAGGGCAGTCAGACGTAGATTTACAGCCGTTAAAATTGGTTGCTGACGCCTTTTTGCTAGGAGATCGAAAGGTACTTGAGCCGTTTCTAGATTAAGGTTTTTTTTGAGTTCCGTCGTCATACAATGAACGGTCTGTGCTGTGCGCGGGTGTTATACTTATTGAATGGCGATTTCACAGGAAAATCAAGACCTCATTGATGTGTTTGTCGATGCCTTATGGTTGGAATCAGGCCTGTCAAAAAACACCTTGTCGGCCTATCGATCTGACCTTGCTCGATTTTGCCGCGTGGTAGAAGACACTTCTTTATTGGACGTTCAGCAGCAGCATATACAGCAATTTCTGTCCGTGTTGCTGGCCGAGGGCACTCGAAGTAGTAGCAGTGCTAGAGCACTTTCAACCTTGCGCCGTTTCTATCGCTACCAGATTCGTGAGCGGCGTGTACAACAAGACCCATGCGCGCAGGTATTGTCGCCCAAACAAGGGCGGCCTTTGCCCAAAACGATGAGCGAGCAACAAGTCAGCGATTTATTGGAAGCGCCTGATACTAATACACCGCTTGGATTGCGTGACCGGGCCATGTTGGAGACGCTTTATGCTACTGGCTTACGAGTTAGCGAATTGGTTAAGCTCAGTTTGCTGGAAGTGAATTTAAGTGTTGGAGTTGTGCGCATCGTTGGTAAGGGTAATAAAGAGCGATTGGTACCATTGGGCGAGCAGGCCATTTATTGGATAGAGCATTATTGCAATCAAGGGCGCCCAGAGCTACTTAAACGGCGTGTATGTGATGCGATGTTTGTGACCGCCAGAGCCTCCGCCATGAGCCGCCAGGCTTTTTGGTACTTAATTAAGAAATACGCTTTACAGGCCGGAATTAAGCAGGCGCTGTCTCCACATACTCTGCGCCACGCGTTCGCGACGCATCTCATTAATCATGGTGCTGATCTGCGGTCTGTGCAGATGCTATTGGGGCATGCGGATTTGTCAACGACGCAGATTTATACTCATATAGCGCGTGAACGCTTGCAATCAATGCATGCTCAGCATCACCCGCGCGGTTAGTTAAGGCCGAAAAAAGTCGAAAAAGCTGGTAACTCCAGTTTAATTTGTGCAAAATGAGGTTATGGAATTTGGATTTTGATGCGCGTTTCTCAATGAAGAAAATTTAGGCGCTTAAAATCAACAAGTTAGATGATAGGGTTATCGTCTTTCTATTGTGAAAAGACATAGTTAAAATCCTAAAAGACACTTGGTTTATAGCCTAAGACTCAGGGCTGTCTGCCGGGTGACTTGCTAGCCTTATTCGCACTATTAGTGCCATTGATAGTGTTGTGAAAGGCTCCTAAGCAGAGGCGAGAGTTAAAAGAATAGTGCGGTATAAATTGGCTAGCGGCACAGATTAGCTAGCAGCATAGATTGGCAAGTTATGATGTTTTAAGGCGTTTATTTTAGAGGGTTGCGCCGTTAATAAATTGCTTCTCATACAAATAGAAATAGCGCTAATTAATAATGGGTATTCTTAATTGAATGCCTAATTTAACAAAAAGTAGAATAAGAAAAGCTAACGAAACTTAGTCGACATAGATGCAAGATAGTGGCTCGCGCAGTAAGGCGCTTGAAGCCGAACAATCTTGAATAAATTCCCGAATACACTGACCTAAGATTGAAATAACCAGTAATGAGTATGTCTGTTCACAACAGTCAGCTCTAATTATGTTCCTTTGAAAGGACAACGAGATACCATTGAGTAAAGTAACAATAACTACCGCTGAACAAGCCGGTATTAGTAACGACGATATTAGCGCCAAGGCTTTGGGCGTAGTGCAACAACTTCAGGAGGCTGGGTACAAAGCCTATTTAGTTGGTGGTTGTGTGCGAGACCTATTGATTGGCACCAAGCCAAAGGACTTTGACGTATCAACCGACGCAACGCCTGAACAAATCAAAGGCATATTCGGCCGAAATGCTCGTATTATTGGTCGCCGCTTTAAACTGGTTCATGTTCGTTATGGTTACGAAGTAATCGAAGTGGCCACGTTTCGTGCCGATGCGAATGACCGAGACAGTGTCGGTAGCAATGAAATGACCGAAGGTGATCAGGGCCAGTTATTACGTGACAACGTCTACGGCACCCTTGAAGAGGATGTCGTGCGACGAGATTTTACAGTTAACGCGCTTTACTACGATAGCGTTAAGGGTGAGATTTTAGATTTTATGGACGGCATTGCCGATGTAAAAGCAGGGCAGTTACGCAGTATTGGAGAACCCACTCAGCGTTTTACGGAAGATCCTGTACGGATGCTTAGAGTGATTCGTTTTGCGGCGAAATTGGGCTTTGAAATGGAGCCTGAAGCACTCGAGATGATAGAGGACCAAGGCAAGCTGCTATCGCATGTTTCAAATGCACGTTTATTTGAAGAAGTGCTAAAGCTGTTTCACGGTGGGGCAGCCTACGAAAGTTATTTACTGCTGCGCAAATACGGTTTGTTCAAATACTTGTTTCCGTTTACCGATCAAATGGTGATCGATGGCGTCGAAGGAATGCCTGAGCGTGCGTTGCAAAATACCGATAAGCGAATCAAGCAGGGCAAGCCAGTAATTCCAGCCTTTTTGTTTGCCTGCATGATGTGGGACCCCGTTAAAGCGGATGCTCAAGTATTGATGGATGACGGTGCCTCTGAGTCACATGCGTGGCGCGTGGCGATGAACGACGGGCTTCGGGATCAAAATCAATATGTAGCGGTGCCGCGCCGCTTAGCCGAAATCATTCTTGATATATGGAATATCCATTTTCGTCTCATTAAGCGTAACCCGCGAATGGTGAAGGCAAGCTTGAATAACCGTCGTTTTCGAGCGGCGTATGATTTCCTTTTGCTCCGAACAATGGTGCACGAAGTGGACGAAGAGATCAGCGATTGGTGGACTCAGATTCAAGAAGTAGATGATACTGAGCGTGATGCCATGATTTCAGAGGCTAGTAAATCTTACAAGAAAGAACGTCAGCCACAACGTGAACACGGTGAGCCAAATGGCAACAGTGTTAACTATAATTCGACCAGTTATGATGGCGGTTATAACAGCAATTTTGACGACGGCTATGGCAATGGTGGTGACAATAAGCCTCAGCAGAGAAAGGCCGGAGGCCGGAAAAAGCAAGGTCAGCGACGCGGTAAGCGAGGCAAGAATGCGTCCCAAGGCCAACGTAAGGCTCAGGGCCAAAATCGTGGTCAGGGCCAAGGCCAAGCCTCTGGTAATGGCGGCCGCCGCGGCAAGCCAGGTGGTAGACCTAATAACGGTCGGCCCACCAAAAAGAACAGTAGAAGGCGTGGTCCTGCTTCCGGGCGTAATGACAGATCTGGTGGTAACCAGCGCTTTGTGGAGGCGCGCCCTGCTGATGAGTACGGTGTTACGTCATCTGACTCATCGGGCACTAAAAAGGTTAAGGTTCGTCGAAAACGCCGTATTGTGACCGATGACTCGTCACACTTTTAACTGTAGCCCTATTAATACCAACTAAAGAAAGCGAATTACAAAGCATGGCTGATCTAACCAAAGCCTACCTCGGGCTTGGTGCAAACCTTGGTGATCCGATGCAACAGTTGGTCGACGCCCGAGATATGTTATCACGTTGGTTGGGTACTCATGCACTTCGTAGTTCTAACTTCTACCTCTCATCTCCAGTTGGTTATGCCGACCAACCAGACTTCGTTAATGCCGTATTGGAGTTATCTACCGATCGGACGGCTGATGAGCTATTTTCAGAGATGCAGCGCGTTGAGCAACGCTTGGGGCGCACACGCTGCCAAAATAATCAAAACGCGCCGCGTTTGATTGACATCGATATGCTGCTATTTGGAAGTCATGTAATTGCGCAAGACGATTTAGTCGTTCCGCACCCAAGAATGTTAGAACGTCTATTTGTGCTAATGCCATTGGCGGATCTGATATCGGAACACCGCATACTCGGCAAGCTGAGTAAGTTGCTTACTGGCAATCAGTTTGCCGATCAGCAATTACGCAGCATGGTGCTCTAGCGCTACTCATGGCTCAGTATTTTCACGTGCACCCGCAAAACCCGCAGCGGCGCTTGATTTCGCAAGCGGCTGAAATTGTGCGTGGTGGTGGCTTAGTTGCTTACCCCACCGATTCGAGTTATGCGCTTGGTTGTCATTTAGATGACAAGCGCGCGGTTGATCGAATTCGCCGAATTCGTAAGCTCGACCGACATCATAATTTCACTTTGGTAGCGAGCGATTTAAAACAAGTTGCTCAGTTCGCCAAAATTGATAACGAACAGTATCGGATGATCAAAACGGTTACACCTGGGCCCTACACGTTTATTTTAGCGGCCAAGCGCTTGGTGCCTAATCGCTTAGTTCATCCAAAGCGGCGTACCATCGGTATTCGGATTCCAGACAATCCAATTTGTAAAGCGCTGCTTAGTGAGTTGGCTGAGCCGATTATGAGTTCAAGCCTAATATTACCCGGAGATACCTTGCCGCTAGGAGACCCTGATGAAATACGTGATCAGCTTGAGCACGATGTTGATCTGGTTATCGATGGCGGGCTAGTAAGTAATTCGCCATCGACGGTAATTGATTGGCATGATGCACGCCTACGAATTCTGCGCGAAGGCGCAGGGGATATCGCATTTTTACAATAAATAGTCGGGCCGCTGTGCGCCAAGCGCTAGTCTTGCAAAGCCCTAAACGGTACACTTTAACCTCAAATTTATACGGTTTTCTAATCTAATGATCTCCAAATCTGGTCAACCCAATCGCGTTGTATCTGGCATGCGCCCAACTGGCCGTTTGCACCTTGGTCACTATCATGGTGTCCTTAAGAACTGGCTGAACTTGCAACATGAATATGACTGCTACTTCTTTGTGGCCGATTGGCACGCATTGACGACGCATTACGAGGAAGATTCAGACACCATTAACGACAATGTATGGGAAATGGTCATCGATTGGCTTGCTGTTGGTGTTGACCCTAGTCGTGCGACGCTTTTTATTCAATCGCGAGTGCCCGAGCACGCCGAATTGAACTTGTTACTGTCGATGATAACGCCACTTGGTTGGTTAGAACGAGTCCCTTCTTATAAAGATCAGCAGGCTAAACTTAAAGAACGAGACCTTTCGACGCATGGGTTTCTTGGTTATCCGGTGTTACAAGCGGCGGATATATTGCTGTATCACGCTTTGCAGGTACC
>CALKRK010000045.1 GCA_937989675.1 uncultured Arenicella sp.
AGTCTACCTCGCTAACGCGAGAATAAACGGCGCCTGGAATTTTTGCTTGCACGTCGTGCACCATTTTTTCAAACGCATCAATGCCAGTGATATCAATGGTTGGGTCCACAAAATGAACATCTGGAGTAAGTGCGGCTTCTAAGTGCGAACGGATTTTGTTGTGATTCGATTCATTCCAAGCATTAAGCATATGGTCGAACGCCTCAGGATAGTTACTCATAACAGGCTCCTCATATTGTTATCGAGATTACTATAACCTATCTGCGATGAGCCCCGCTGAGTGTTTTTCTAAAACGAATAACTAAGAGCCCTTTAGATGTTCTTCAAGGCGTTCGAGCTTTTTATTAATCCGTTCTTCAAGGCGTTTTAATTTCTTGTAGCCATTGAGATTGCCAACGTATTCTTTGAACGGTTTGGGCGGCGTGCCAGCCCACATACCGGGCGAATCGACGTCTTCAGTTACGCCACAGCGGTGCACCAGAATGGCGTCATCGACAACGGTTCGATGGTCTAATATGCCGGTTTGGCCGGAAGCGATGACTCGTTTGCCAATATTGCTTGAGCCTGCAACGCCGCTTTGCGCAACAAATAGCGCGTCTTCGTCAATGAAAACATTATGCGCTATGTGGCATAAGGCATCTATTTTAACGCCTCTTGAGATAATGGTGGCCCCATAGGTGGCGCGGTCAATATTGCAGTTGGACCCAATTTGTACGTCATCATGAATTTCCACGATTCCAGTTTGAGGAATACGGTGGTAGTGTTTTTGATCATCTTGTGCGAAACCGAACCCTTCGTTACCAATGATGGCGCCGGGGCGAACGATGACTCTATCACCGATTTTGCAGGCAAAGCCGATGTTCACAAGATTGTGAATCACGCATGATTCCCCAATAATCGCATCGTGTTCAATAACACAATTGGCGCGAATTGAAGTGTTATCTCCGATTTTGGCGTTCTTACCAACGACGGTATTTGCACCAATATGGATATTACGCCCAAGTTTGGCCGTTGAATGAATAACGGCGCTGGGATGAATCTCTGGCCATTCATTATCGAAGTTAGCGTAGTCAGCATACTTTTGTTTCATTAGGGCCTGAGCTAAACGAACATTTCGCACCGCAATGACGCTGGGTTTCTTGGCTTCGAATTTCGACGCTAACTCAGATCGTGTAACGATGACCGATGGCAAAGGAGCGCTGGGATCTGGTAATTGGTCGGCATTGTCAACGAATACAAGGCTGGCGCTATCATAATCATCAGCGGAGCAGATGTGTGAAAACTGTTTGTCGGTATTGGTGCTACTAACAACGAGTTCAGGAAAGTGGTCACATACGTGTTGTGCAGAGAAAGTCATAGTTAAATCGGAAACTTCAATCGAAATAAAAATAGTACAGTTTTAGTGCAGTCAACCAATTAGTTAACTTATGTCAAGAATATCGCTATTGAAAAATGAAGAATAGCCCCATTTTACTGACCAGTTTGGTCTGTTTTTATTCATATGACGTCATTGAAATAATTGCGAATTTCTGTGTTTCAAGAGAGTCTTTTGACATTCGGCGCATGAATAGCTTGCTATTCAGTTCATGAATGGCTCGAACGCTGGCGTTGAAACGACGTTTTGTCGCATAATGGCGTCCGCTAAATAGAACAATCGTTCGATTTTTCTAAAATTTAATTCGGTAGAACGAAAACCAACCAAGAGGCCCACTAGATGTACAACGGTAGCGCTATTACGGTAAAGATGCTTGAAGGCGGCATCGCCGAAATGAACTTCGACTTGCAGGGCGAGTCGGTCAATAAATTTAATACGCAGACAGTGACCGAGCTTGCTGAAGCTCTGAAACTGCTGGATGACGCCGAGGATGTTAAAGGCTTGCTGCTCACCAGTGGCAAAGGTGTTTTCCTTGTTGGTGCGGATATTACTGAATTTGTTCCTTTGTTTGATGGGGCGAGCGGCAGTATTGGTGACCACCTTTCAAAAAATCATGAAAACTTTAACTTACTTGAAGATCTCGATTTTCCAACGTGTATAGCGATTAACGGATATGCCATGGGTGGCGGTTTAGAATTAGCGCTTGCTTGTGATTTCAGAGTGATGAGTTCAGTGGCTAAAATTGGCCTGCCAGAAACCAAGCTGGGAATTATTCCTGGTTGGGGCGGTACGGTTCGTTTGCCTCGCGTCGCTGGTGCAGATACAGCTATTGACTGGATTTGTTCCGGTAAAGAGCAACGCCCTGATGTGGCGCTAAAAGCGGGCGTTGTCGATGGCGTAGTTGCACCTGAAGACTTGCGTGATGCGGCCATTAAGGTATTGCAAGACGCCATCGATGGCAAAATGGATTACGAATCCCGTCGTGATCAAAAAACCGAGCCACTCAAGCTTAACGAAACCGAAAGCATGATGGTGTTTGAGACATCCAAGGCGTTTGTTGCGGGTATGGCTGGCCCAAATTACCCTGCGCCAGTGGTGGCAATTGAGTGCATGCAGCAAGCCGCGCGCAAATACCGCGACGACGCGATTGATATTGAGCGTGCAGGCTTTGAAAAAGTAGCGGGCACCAGTGTTGCTGAAGCCTTGGTTGGTATATTTCTAAGTGACCAGTTAATTGGTAAGAAAGCCAAAGGTTGGGAAAAACAAGCCGATAAGAAAGTAGAACGTGCCGCGGTGTTAGGTGCTGGGATTATGGGTGGCGGTATTGCTTACCAGTCTGCTTACAAAGGCACGCCGATTAAAATGAAAGACATCAACCAAGCCGGTCTGGACCTTGGTTTGTCAGAGGCAAATAAACTGCTTTCAAAACGCGTGAATCGTGGGCGCATGAAAGTGGAAGAAATGGGCAAGGTACTAGCGAGCATCGACCCGACTTTGTCGTATGATAATTTTGACGAAATAGATATCGTTGTCGAAGCCGTTGTCGAAAATCCAAAAGTTAAGCATGCTGTGTTGGCTGATGTCGAAAAGCAAGTAACGCCAGACACGATTATTGCCTCTAATACGTCAACTATTTCTATTACTTACCTGGCGGAAGCATTGGAGCGCCCTGAAAACTTTTGTGGTATGCACTTCTTTAACCCTGTGCACGCCATGCCATTAGTCGAAGTTATTCGCGGAGAGAAAACATCTGATACGGCGGTTGCGCGCACTGTGGCATACGCCAATGCAATGGGCAAGAAAGCGATTGTGGTTAATGACTGCCCTGGGTTCTTAGTGAATCGCGTTTTGTTCCCGTACTTTGCTGGTTTTATGGGCTTGTTGAAAGACGGTGCTGATTTTCAGCAAGTGGATAAAGTGATGGAACGTTTTGGTTGGCCGATGGGCCCAGCCTATTTGATGGATGTGGTAGGCATGGATACCGGGCATCATGCAGAGCAAGTGATGGCCGATGGCTTCCCTGACCGCATGACTAAAACCTATAAAACGGCTGGCGATGTGATGTATGAGAATGATCGCTATGGTCAGAAAAATGGTAAAGGATTCTATGTATACGAGACCGACAAGCGTGGTAAACCAAAGAAAGTTGTGTCGCAAGAAACTTATGATTTGCTTGCCCCAGAAACCGCTGCTATTAAAGAGTTTGATAAAGAGGAAATCATCGCACGAATGATGATACCTATGGCGACCGAACTGGCGCGATGCCTCGAAGAGGGAATTGTAGGTTCACCTGCTGAAGCTGATATGGCGTTAGTTTACGGCGTTGGCTTCCCTCCGTTTCGTGGTGGTATTTTCCGTTGGATCGATAACATGGGCATTGAAAAATTCGTTGCCATGTGTGATCAATACAAGAGCCTTGGAAAACTATACGAGGCGACTGATGCGCAACGCGAAATGGCGGCTAATGGCGGCAAATACTACACGCTGTAAGGCGTTTGATAGATACTGAATAGATTAAGGTAGGAAAAATTATGAGTACTAATCCAAGAGACGCGGTCGTAGTTGATTTTGCACGAACTGCAATGGGCCGTTCAAAAGGCGGCTGTTTTCGTCATACTCGTGCTGACGAGTTGGGAGCGGCGGTCATTAAAGGCTTGCTGGCGCGCAATGAGGCGCTTGACCCAGAAGATGTTGACGATCTAATTTGGGGTTGTGTTATGCAGCGTGAAGAGCAAGGGTTTAACTTGGCCCGATTCACTGGTTTGCTAGCGGGTTTACCGCACACGATACCGGCTCAAACAGTTAACCGCTTATGTGGTTCGTCGATGTCTGCAATGCACACCGCGGCCGCTAACATAATGGCTGGCGTTGGCGATGTTTACATCGTTGGTGGTGTTGAGCATATGGGGCACATCAATATGAATGAAGGCGTTGATCCGAACCCAGAGTTAGGACTATATGCGGCGAAGGCAGCAGGTAGTATGGGCATGACAGCCGAGATGCTTGCAATGATGCACGGTATCAAACGCGAAGATATGGATAAATTTTCTGAGCGCTCTCATCGTTTAGCCGCAAAGGCGCGAGCCGAAGGCAAGTTCGATAATGAAATTATCCCAGTGATGGGGCACGACGAGAAAGGCGTGCCGTTTATGGTGGCTCAAGACGAAACTATTCGAGAAGACACAACGGTTGAGGCTTTGTCTCAACTGCGACCTGTGTTCAACCCTAAGGGCGGTACGGTTACTGCGGGTTCTTCATCGCAAATCACCGATGGCGCCTCAGGCATGATTATTATGTCGGCCGAGCGGGCAGCTGACTTAGGCTTGCAGCCTAAGGCGAAAATCACGGCTACCACTTTAGCCGGTGTTGACCCATCGATTATGGGTTATGGCCCAGTGCCTTCCACAGAAAAAGCGTTGGATAAACTCGATATGACCATCGACGACGTTGATTATATTGAGCTCAATGAAGCCTTTGCGGCGCAATCGTTGCCAGTGTTGAAAGACTTAGATTTGCTCGATGATATGGACGATAAAGTGAATGTGCACGGTGGTGCTATTGCGCTCGGTCATCCATTCGGCTGTTCTGGTACTCGTATTTCCGGTTCGCTGTTAACGGTTATGGAACAACGTGATTTTAACGTGGGCATTTCAACCATGTGCATTGGTCTAGGCCAAGGTATCACAACGGTAATGGAACGCTTGAACTAAGCCGAACTCGATGCTGTAAAGAGCCCTGGTAAGATAACTTGCTAGGGCTTTTTTATGTCACGGTATCTATTGGCGCTAGGCTGAGTTGCTGTTGGGCGTTTGCCGTTTTGCCGGAAATATAAATTTCATTTAAAGTAGGGCAACTATGAATATGATTTATTGGGTATCAACAAGTTTGCTGTCGCTGATTCTGTCAGCGAGTGCATTGAGTTATTTATTTCATCAGAACACGATCTCGGGCATTGCAGATCTTGGCTTTCCTGATTTTTTTAGGCTTGAACTGTCGGTGTTAAAACTTATTGCTGCGTTGGTGTTAATCATTCCTCATGTTCCTTTGCAAATAAAAGAATGGGCCTACGCTGGCGCTTTCTTCTTTTTTGTTACAGCGATAGTTGCACATATCGCGCATCGAGACTCGCATATGATATCGGCGCTGAATGTTGTTTTTATCATCTTGCTAATTGTGTCGAATGTGTATTTGCATCGAGCGCAATAAATCGTTAGTAGAACAATAAAGTTACTTAAGTCGCATTCATAAGCGAGCTTTACCAATCGGTACGTACTTAATCTTCTATGACTGTTGTTGTAGAGTCACTTAGATTAAGATCGTTTTCTACCAAACTAACTCAGGAATACTATGGCTAGATTAATACTTGCAGCAGGCGTTTTGCTTCTTACCTCCAATGTGTTGGCTGGCCCACACAATGTGTTTGGTACGTTTCTTACTCAAGAAAAAAATTCACATATTCAGATCACCGACTGTGGCGATGGCAGCCCTTGCGGAACTATAGTGTGGCTTAATCCAGAAACATTAGATGAGGGTGTAACGCCTAAGACGGCTAAATCAAAAACTGGCGAGCCGATTTTAGGCCTGCAAATATTAAGTGAATTTACGCGTAAAAAGAAGGATTGGCGTGGTGGCACCATTTATGACCCCGGTAAAGATAAGTCGTATGCATCGCGTTTGAAACGATTAGAAAACGGCTCTCTAGAAGTTAAAGGCTGTATCAGCCTTTTTTGTCAAACGCAGATATGGCTTGAGGTGCAACCTGAGGGATAGCGGCTATTATTGTTTTGTTTTGCTTCCCGCACAGTTTGCTAGGTAAATTTTTTATTCAATTCTTGGCTCGCGCGATCGATTAATTCAGCCCAATCGCCGGATTTTTCCTGACGTAAGATTTGCGTGCTTGGGTACCAGGTGCTTTGTTTCTCATTCATCAACCAACGCCAGTCAGCGTGCGGTGACAACAAAACCATAGATGGAACATTCAGGGCGCCGCTCAAATGCACAACGGAAGTACACACGCTGATAATCATATCCATTTGTTTGGCAAGCGCTCCGCTGTGACTGTAGCTCACCAGCTCTTGCTCTAAATCCGTAACTCCATGCTTTTTCAGGGTTTGTTTGTCATCCTCAGACACTGGCAACTGCAAACTGTAAAAGTCGAATTGATCGTTTTTGGTAATGGCCATCATTTCTTCGATAGGGCACGATCGGTGATGGTTGATTTGTTGAGTTGGCGAGCCCGCCCAGGTTAAACCGATTTTAGGTTTTCCATTGTTGGGTAATTCAGTTACCACCACTTGCCTTGGAATCTCGAGGTAGGGTGTTTGGCTCGGCAGGTTTTCCAAAGTGATATCAAGCACCCCTGCCAACGACATGATTGGGCAATACACATCGAATAAATCGGCCGGCAAATTTCCAGGTAGCCGAACTTCGTCAACGCAGCCTAGCTCTTTAAAAATTAAACGTAGTGGTTCCGTACAAACGATAATAAGTTTTTTGCAGCGTTCCTTAACGAGCGGTAAGAATCGTGCGAATTGTATTGCATCGCCATTGCCCTGTTCAGTGTGAACCAATATGGTTTTGTCGGAGATGTCTTCGCCTTGCCACTGCGGTTGTGGGCAGTTAAACGGCTGAAACGTGGGCATATTCCAGCGCCATTCGTATTCTTTCCAGCCCTCTTTAAATCGACCTTGTTTGAGTTTTACGCAGCCGCGGTTGAAGTGAGCGGTGGCGTATTTTTGGTCAGCGGCAATCGCGGCGTCATAGCACTCAACGGCTTTATCAAAATCGAGCTTACCAGCCCAAGCATGGCCCAGACTATTGTGAGCCTCAGCATGGTTTTCTTGTAGGAGAACTGTTTTCTCTAGAAAGTGAATAGCATCGTCCCACTGTTCGGTATCTGACAGCGCGACGCCAAGATGATAAAGAACGCTTATATTGTCTGGTTCATCTTCAAGTATCTCTTTGTAGGCAAGAATTGCTTTATCAAAGTCACGGCGCCGATGGTGTGCGATGGCTTCTTCGACTCGAACCAGCTTTGGATCCGGCGGAGTGAAGTCTTTAATTGCGTCATCTGGTATCGAGTAAGAGGTATGCAGCAGTGGATCGTTCATGTCGAGCAGCGCGGGATATTTCCAAGGTACCAGTTGCACTGAAAATATTTCTTGAACGCCTCCTGAAAAAACTAAAAAACCGACAGTCTCACCAGTTTCAATGTCAACAATCCAAACACCGCATTTTCTGTCTTGCTCACGCTCCGTTAGCGGTAGACCAGCAAATACAGCGGTTTCTCTGACTTCAGATAAACCAATTAAAGCATAACGTTCAATAAAATCGATGCCGCGGCAAAATCCTGGAACTTCCGCCACGACCGT
>CALKRK010000046.1 GCA_937989675.1 uncultured Arenicella sp.
CTAAGAATCAGCGATGAAGGCGTGTATCCACAGCTAGAGCAAAGCAAAGATGATGAATTGGTTTTTCTCGAACAGGCCGATTAAAAACACTAATTATTACGCCGATTTTGTATAATCCCTTTTTAAACAAAAACAACAAAAAGTGCGGTGTCACTGCACATCAGCACAGGTACCTTTAGATGGACGTCTCAATTGTCATTCCGTTTCTTAACGAATCGCCAAACCTCAAACCACTGTGTGATGAGATTAAAGCAGCGATGGACACCACTGATAAGGCTTACGAAGTCCTGTTTATTGACGATGGCAGCACCGACGATGGTGTGGAAATTTTGGATGCATGTCGTGCTGAAATGCCTGAGATTAAAGTGGTCTGCTTCCGCCGCAATTTTGGGCAAACGGCCGCGATGGTGGCGGGTCTAGATTACGCTCAAGGTGAAATTGTTATTACGCTGGATGCAGACCGTCAAAATGACCCGGCTGACATTCCCGCTATGATTAACAAAATTGAAGAGGGTTACGATATGGCTTGCGGTTGGCGACACGACCGCCAAGACACCTACATATCACGCAAGTTGCCGTCGATGATGGCAAATCGTTTGATCTCTAAAATCACTGACGTGCGATTGCACGACTACGGTTGTACTCTAAAAGCTATGCGCAAAGACCTTGCTAAGCGCGTTACGCTCTATGGAGAGATGCATCGATTTATTCCGGCTGTCGCAAGCGGTGTCGGTGCGAAAATTGCCGAGGTTAAGGTAAATCACCGCGCCCGTACAGCAGGAGAGTCCAAATACGGTATCTCTCGTACCTTTCGAGTCATTTTAGATTTAATTACTGTAAAATTCCTATTGCGATTTCATGCCCGACCATTGCATTTCTTTGGTATGCCTGGTCTGGCCCTAGGAGCATTTGGTGGTGCGCTGTTAACGTACTTAACTATTGCTCGTTTATTCTTTGGGGTGCCGTTAGGTGATCGACCTTTGTTAATATTCGCGTTCATGCTGATTGTTATCGGGCTTCAATTTATCTTGTTCGGCCTTATTGGTGAAATGCAAACACGTACCTATTATGAAAGTCAGGATAAGCCCATTTATCATGTTCGACGAACAGTCGGATTTGACGGTGACGACTAAAGCAACCGTGAATTCGGGCCTATGGTCTAATGAGCACACAAATACTCGCAGTTATCGTAACCTACAATCCAGCGATTGAGGCTTTAACTCGGTCTATTGAGGCCTTATCAGAACAGCAGACTCGGGCTGTGCTTATCGACAATGGGTCGAAGAATATTCGCGAAATCGCCGAGCTTTGTGAAAGCTTTGATATCGTTAAGCTAGAGGCTTTGGGCGAGAATAAAGGGCTTGGCGCAGCTCACAATGTCGGCATACAACTGGCCCGAGAGTATGCCTGCGAATACGTCTTATTGATGGACCAAGACAGCATTCCCTTACCGGGTATGGTTGCGAACTTACTTGCCGCACATCAGGCGAAATCCAAATCAGAACAACTCAGCGCCGTCGGCGTAACCTACCTAAACGCAGACAACGGGGCTGAATCGTTCTTTATCCGTTTTGGTTGGTTGAAATTCATTCGCAGCTATTGCGGAAGCCGAGATGACGACGGCTGTGTTAGAGCCGACTTTCTTATTTCTTCTGGAAGTTTGATTCATCTAGACACCTTGGAAAAAGTCGGTGCAATGGATGAAACACTTTTTATCGATCATGTGGATACCGAATGGTTTCTGCGCGCACGAGGCAAAGGGTATCAAGCTTATGGGGTGTGTGATGCCGTTATGCAACATGGCTTGGGTGAGAACACGCATAGAATTACTCTCGCTGGCCGACAACGCAATGTTCCTCAACACAAGCCGTTTCGTTATTACTATATTTTCCGTAACAGTGTTCTATTATACCGGCGGCGTTATACCAGTGGCTTATGGGTTTGGAATGACGTACAGCGTTTGATGATGATATTGATCATGTTTGGTTTTTTTAAGCGGCCTCGAAGAGCGAATCTGTCGATGATGCTAAAGGGAATTGGGCACGGCATTAGAGGCATAAGTGGGCCGCTAAAATGAAGCCTTCCTGTCATATCATTATTGTTAATTACAATGCCGGAGACTGGCTTGCTAGAGCTCTTGGTTCTGCGCTAAAGCACAGTGGGGCCGCGATTACTGTTGTCGACAATGCGTCTACCGATGACAGCGTGCGACATGCCCAGCAATTGTATCCATCTGATATCGATGGTGGCCGCATTGATTGGCTATTAAACACTCAAAACCTCGGTTTTGCAGCGGCGAATAATCAAGTTCTCGCCTCACTTGAGCAAGATTACGCCGTGCTGATGAACCCTGATTGTGAGCTTGAGTCCGATACGCTCAAGGCTATATTCGATGCTTTCCATGTTAACTCCGATATGGGTATCGCTAGTTGCCGTATCATCGATGATAACGGCGACTTACAAGCCAGTTGCCGTCGTCGCTTTCCTACCCCTTGGAGTGCGTTGGTGCGTATGTTGAAATTAGGCCGATTGTTCCCAAACAACCCCAAATTCGCCGACTTCGACTATGGGTCTAGCGTTGATGAATCGGTTGAAATTGAATTTGTAGAAGCGATATCCGGTGCTTTTATGGTCGTCAGCAAGCGTGCGCTGAGCCAAGTAGGGCTTCTTGATGAAGGCTACTTTATGCATTGTGAAGATCTCGATTGGTGCAAACGCTTTGAGCTAGCCGGTTTGAAGGTTGGTTTTGTGCCTCGCGTATCAATTATGCACGCAAAGGGCATAAGCTCTCGTTCCAGACCGGTTGCTGTGTTATGGACACTACACAAAGGGATGGATCGCTTTTTCAATAAGTTTTATCGTAATGACTACAGCTGGCCCATTCGGGTAACGGTGAAAATCGGAATATATCTAAGCTTTGCAAGTCGCGCCGTTATCACCATGTTTGCAGGTGCAAGAACATGATTGTTATCACCGGTGGGCGGGGAGTCGTTGGTACTCCATTATGTGAACAGCTGGATTCTTCGGAGCTTGCGTACTTAAGTATTTCTCGGAACCCTCAGCCTCGCAGCCGAAGTCTGGTTTCAGATCTTAATATGCCGATGACGGCGAACGTGTTAGAGAAATTGAGCTCAGCAAATATACTTATTCATTGCGCGCCAATATGGTTGCTGCCAAGGCATTTACCCAGCCTCGGCAATACACAGATAAAGCGGTTAATCGTTTTCAGCTCCACCAGTGTTCTGAGTAAACGTCAATCGAGTGATGCCAGTGAACAAAGTCTGGTAACGCAGCTTGCTGACGCGGAACGTGACATCACGGCGTTTTGCGCAGAAAAGAACTGGGCCTTGACCATTTTCCGCCCCAGTATGATCTATGGCTATGGTTTAGATCAGAATGTGATGCACATCGCTCGTTTCCTTAAACGTTTTGGTTTTATGTTATTGGTTGGCAAGGCGAATGGTGGGCGACAGCCGGTGCATTCTAGCGACTTGGTTTTAGCTTGTTTGAGTGCCCTTGAAAACCCCAAAACACATAATCAGACGTATAATTTGGCTGGGGGAGAAGTCATTACCTACCGCGAGATGGTCAGCAGAATTGCCAAGGGGCTTGGCCGCAAACCTAGATTGCTATCTATGCCGTTATGGCTGTTCCGTGCAGGTCTTTCTTTGGCGTCTAAACTTGGTCGTTTTGCCTACACTCCGGATATGGCCAACCGTATGAATCAAGATTTAGTCTATGATATTCAGGATGCTAAGCGCGATTTCAATTACCGACCTGAACCATTTTTACAGCACCCAGCTCGAGACTTGAGGTTTGAACCATGAGAGTAGAGCTGATCGGCGTACTATTTTATGTTGTGGCAGCCGTGTTGTCTTGGCTGCTACTGAAAGTGTTGATTCCTATACTTGCGCGCCAAAATATCGTGGATAGGCCTAATTCGCGCACACTTCATCAGGGTGCCGTTCCGCGTGGCGGCGGCCTGGTTATTTCGCTAACAATTGTCTTTTCTGCGTTAACGATGGGCTTGCTTTATGGTCGTAATACTTTAATAGCATTGGCGATATTGATGTTTCTATGGAGCGCCTTAAGCTGGCGCGACGACAAACAAGATCTATCTCCAAAGATTCGGTTTTCAGCACAGGCTATATTTGCAGTGCTAACCATTGCCTTATTTGGTTGGGTCGACCAGCTCTTAGGCTGGTCACTCGGCTGGTTTGGTGCACTTATTACGTTTGTCGGGGTTCTATGGATGACTAATCTCTATAACTTCATGGATGGTATGGATGGTTTGGCTGCTTCACAGAGTATTATTGCGGCGCTCACCTTGGCATTTTGGTTTTACATGGTTGGTGATGCTCAGTTGGCCAGCTTGTGTGTATTGGTGGCGGGCAGCAGTTATGGCTTTATGTTATGTAACTGGCATCCGGCGAAGGTGTTTATGGGTGATGTAGGCAGCATCACTTTGGGTGCGTTTTTCGCCACTATGATTATTATCGGTGCCAATCGGCATGGTTTTTCGGTGCTTAGCTTGGTGCTCATCTTTAGCGTGTTTATCAGCGACGCCAGCGTGACAATTTTGCGACGGCTTCGTCACGGCGAGAAAATATGGTTGCCACATCGAACACACTATTATCAACGTCTTGCTGCCCTTGGCATTTCACATACCGTTATTGTTTGTAGCGCAATTATTATCATGCTGTTATGTTCTTTGATTGCCACTATAAGCGTGGTTTACCGTGATATGATATTGATTGCTATCTTTGCCTCTTCAGCTTTAGTAGTGCTGGCGATGATCGCTGTTGTGGTGCTCGAATCGCGAGCTAATAAGGGTTCGTCGCTTAAGACAACGGATAAGAAATAAATATACAGTATGGTTAAATCTCTAAGCATGTTGGTTTATCGATGGCGAATCGTCCTTCACGATATGTTGGTGATCCCCATCGCTTGGCTTGGTGCCTATTGGTTGCGCTACAACCTCGAAACCATACCTGATGCATTTTTGATGGGTGCCGTTGTGGCATTGCCCGTCGTTGTTACTGTGCAAACCGTTGTTAATATTTTTGTTGGCGTGCATCGTGGCGAATGGCGTTTTGTATCACTGCCAGATTTATCCCTTATTTTTCGCGCAGTGGTGGTCGGCACAACGGCGATTGCATTTACGCTGTTTCTCGTTGCTGAGCGCTTAATGTATGTGCCACGATCAGTTTTTATTCTTTACGCACTGATATTAGCCGGTTTGATGTGCGGTTCACGCCTGCTATATCGCTTATTTCGTGATCG
>CALKRK010000047.1 GCA_937989675.1 uncultured Arenicella sp.
GCAGGTATCAGCCCTTTACAAGGAGCATAATGTCACCGCAAAGGTGAGCGAATTTATCGATGATATGGCAGCGGCGTATCGCTGGGCTGACGTATTAGTGTGTCGCGCTGGCGCGATGACAATAGCGGAGTGTTGCGCGGCTAATAAACCTGCTTTGTTGATTCCTTATCCATTTTCAGCTGGTGATCATCAAGTTAAGAATGCCCAAGCAATGGTCAACGTTGGCGCCGGCAAAATGGTGATGAACGAAAATATTGATCAGTCAGAAATGTTGGCTGCGTTACGCGAATTACTCAGTGATAAAAACAGCTTGCGCCAAATGGGTGAGAGAGCGAATACGTTACATAAGCCGAATGCAGTTGCTGACGTGGCTGCTGCTTGTAAGGAGTTTCTAGATGCGTAATCGCGTAAAGAATATTCACTTTGTTGGCGTTGGTGGCAGTGGCATGTCCGGTATCGCCGAGGTGTTGGTGAATCTCGGTTATCAAGTTAGTGGTTCCGACATTGTTGATGGGCCTGTGGCTCAGCGGCTTCGCAACACCGGTATTCGTGTGGTAATTGGTCATCGCGTTGAAAACATTCAAGACAGTGATGTGGTGGTTGTCTCGTCGGCAATTGACCCAAGCAACCCAGAAGTGAGTGGCGCCATCGAATCGGGCATTCCAGTAATCCCGCGTGCTGAAATGCTAGGCGAGTTAATGCGTTTTCAACAGGGCATTGCGGTAGCTGGCACGCACGGAAAGACCACCACAACAAGTTTGGTGGCGGCGATACTGACTGCAGCTGGCTTGGACCCAACCTTTGTCGTGGGAGGCTTGATCAATAGCGCAGGGGTAAATGCAAAGCTTGGCCAAGGTGATTATCTGGTTGCCGAAGCTGACGAAAGTGACGCATCGTTCTTGAATCTAAAGCCAGAGATGGCTGTGGTAACAAATATTGATGAAGACCATATGGTCACTTATGAAGGCGACCTTGGCACGTTGAAGAAGACCTTTGTTACCTTTTTGCAGAACTTACCATTCTATGGTTTGGCTGTATTATGTGAAGATGATCTGAATGTACAGTCGATCCGAGATCAAGTTCACAAGCCGATGGTTTCTTATGGGTTTAGCGATGCCAGCGATTATCGTGCTTACGATTTAAAACAGGATGCGACTCGCATGACCTTTAGCGTCGCGCGGCCGAACCGGTCGAACGATTTGCACATCGAGTTGGCGATTCCCGGCGCGCACAATGTGCTTAATGCGACTGCGGCAATTGCGATAGCCAGCCATCTAGATGTTGATGATGCGGCAATTATAAAAGGGCTTAGAGAATTTCAAGGCGTCGGCCGGCGTTTCCAAATTTTGGGCGATGCTGTGGTGGACGGCAAGCAGGTTACTGTCGTTGATGATTACGCACACCATCCTGTTGAGCTAGAGGCGACATTAACGGCCGCCCGCGGTTGTTGGACCGACCGGCGTATTGTGGCGGTGTTCCAGCCGCATCGTTATAGCCGAACCTATGATCTTTTTGATGATTTTGTGACCGTGCTTGCAAGCCAACAAGACCTGTTGGTCTGTGAAGTCTATCCCGCTGGTGAGCAGCCGATTAGTGGAGCAACGGGTAAATCTCTATGTCAGGCGATTCGCGTGCGCGGTGCGAGTAATCCAATATTTGTAGCGGACATCGAAGACCTGAATGATGTTTTGGCGCCGCTGATTCAAGACGGTGATGTGATACTTACGATGGGTGCTGGTAGCATTGGGAAGGCTTCTAAACACTTGTTTGAATTACTAAGCGAGCGAGGGCAAGCCGATGGCTAATGCCTCAATGATAGCCCCGGCTAAGCTTGGCAAAGTAGCGGTGTTGATGGGCGGTGTGTCTGCTGAACGCGAGGTCTCGTTAGTTAGTGGAGCGGCCATACTTAAAGCTTTGTTAGAAAAAGGCGTGGATGCGCATGGATTGGATGCAAATCCTGACAACATAAGTGACCTTAAGGCCAATGGCTATGACCGCGTGTTTATCGCATTACACGGTCGTTGGGGTGAAGATGGTACCGTGCAGGGCGCGTTGCAAGCGATTGGTTTGCCATTTACTGGTAGTGGTGTTTTGGGGTGTGCACTCGCCATGGATAAAGTCAGAAGTAAGCAAGTGTGGCAAGCGCTCGATTTGCCGACCGCGAAATATCGCGTGTTGCGATCTGAGAGTGATTTGGAAGGGCTTGTCGAAGAACTCGGCCTACCGCTATTTATCAAGCCAGCCAGAGAAGGTTCTAGTGTTGGCGTTGGTAAGGTTGTGGATCAAGCCGACCTGCTTGGCGCGTATCAAAAAACGGCTTCGGTTGGCGACGAAGTGCTGGCTGAACAGTTTATTGCTGGAGCCGAATTAACCGTTGGCGTATTAAAAGGTGAAGCTTTGCCTGTGGTACGAATGCAAACGCAGAACGAGTTTTACGACTATGAAGCGAAATACCACTCCGATGAGACGCAGTATTTTTGCCCAGCGGGCTTAAATGATGCGCTCGAAGAGGAAATTCGAGTACTTGCGTTGCGAGCGTTCGAGGCGCTGGATTGTGATGTTTGGGGGCGTGTGGATGTCATGCTCGACGCCGAGCAAAAACCGTTGCTGTTAGAAGTGAATACCGTTCCGGGCATGACTGACCATAGCCTCGTTCCTATGGCCGCTGCTCAAACTGGGCGAAGCTTCGCAGACCTAGTGTTTGAAATTTTAGTAACCACGCTTGAAGGAGGTGCTGACCATGGCTAAGCAAAGAGCCTTCGCTAGTCAAGAGCGTGAATTTCAAGCGCAACGAGTAAGTCGATTAGGCCGTGCTTTATTGATGTCGATTGCCACCACTCTAACTTTTTTGACGATCGCATTGTTAGCGGCCGATCAGCTATTTAGACCAGATACGTTCTCGATTAATCAGCTGACCATTAAAGGTAAGTTCCGGCATCTTGATCCACACAGCATTGAGCAAGCGCTAAGTAAAGAAGACCTAGGAAATTTTTTCTCGGTTGATTTAGACGCCGTAAAACAAAAGGTTGAAGAATTGGCTTGGGTGCAGGTGGTGGATGTCCGTCGCGAGTGGCCAAATGCATTAACACTCAGCGTCACTGAGCAGCGCCCGGTGATGCGTTGGGGGAAAGAACGCTGGGTCAGTTCTGCAGGTCGAGTTATTGATCTGCCAGCTGAAGTCGAAATTCCAAATGCAATTGTTCTATCTGGCAATGAAAAAGATGCCCCACATTTGCTACAGCGGGCGTTTTCTTGGAAGAGCGAGTTGCGAGCCAGTGGCTTGAGTTTGCGTGGTGTATCACTTAGTTCAAGCCAAGCCTGGATGTTGCGCTTATACGACCCAAAGCAAGACTCGACGTTTGAGTTGCTTTTGGGTCGGGAACAAATCGCCGAACGCTTGAGTCGGTTTCAAAAGTTATTCGCTACTCATTTCAAAAATGCTGAGCAGCGACTGATTCGAGTTGACGCGCGTTACCCGGATGGCCTGGCAGTGCGCGCTGAAAAGATAAAACCAAACGATGCCGCCAGTAATTCGGTGGCTGCGATTAACTGAGCTATGTATAGAGCTAAGAATAGTAAGCCATTAACGATGAGTTGAACCAGTCTGACCAAATAAGGCAGAACAGTTATGAGTAAAAAAGACGAAAGTAAATTAATTGTTGGTTTGGATATCGGTACCTCCAAGGTGCTTGCCATTGTTGGCGAGGTGAATGCTGAGGGCGAGGTGGAGATCATTGGTTACGGTCATCATCCAGCTACCGGTATGCGCAAAGGTGTGGTGGCTAATATCGAGGAGACCGTAACCGCTATTCAACGTGCCGTTGAAGAAGCGGAGTTGATGGCGGGCTGTCAAATTTATTCTGTGTTTGCAGGTATTGCTGGCGCGCACATAAATAGTTTTAACTCGCATGGCGTTGTAGCGGTGCGAGATAGTGAAGTAGATGAAAACGATGTAGAGCGCGTGAT
>CALKRK010000048.1 GCA_937989675.1 uncultured Arenicella sp.
TTGCGCACCCTGAAAGAAGTATGTCACGTTACCATTATTGAGTGCCGCATCAATTGACTGGCCTAGCGCCTGCGGCAGCGTACCAACAGTAAGAATTAGACAAAACAAAAAACGTACATAGATATTTCGCATAGTGGTTCCTTATCTCTATCTTCAATCTAGAAAAACTACAAACGCCTATCAACATCAGAAGAAAGGTGTTGCAATCACGACATTTCCAACTAATTTAGACACTTATTAGACTTAGGTCTAGCAATATGACTACAATAGTTCTGAAATACGAGCCTCAAAGGTTGTATTTACTAGAGCTCGAACCGGACAACGCCACCTTGTTTGGTAATGTTTTGCTCTTTTAAACTGGGTTACAAATATGAATGCACAGGTGTTTTTTCGAAGGACGCTTATTTTGGCGACCATACTGCTATGTCTATTCACTGCACGAAGTCATGCCCAAGTAATCGATAGCGTTTTTTGAAATTAAAAATAGAGCGTCACCCCGATGATATGAAAATTCATTCTCCAACCATTCTGCTCAAGCCAAACTTCCTCAATGACGAACTGAAACAAACCCAGCATGACAAGCGTAACCCAACATAACAGTTCATCTAAAAATAGAGTCGTTAGATGAATAAGTTTAGTTTATGGAGAATAGTCGGCGGGCTACTAATCATGCTCTCATTTGTACTGCCATTAACACAGTGCCAACAAAGTACTAGGGTACCGGATGCTAACAAAGGTGTAGTTGAGGTTACTCATGAAACCGAGGCCATATACCCAATTGGGGCCATCGATGGTAACGAACTCGACAAGAATTTGGTTCTCATTGCAATCTACTTCTGGCCTCTTGTCGCATTGTTGTTAAGGTTAAAAATTGCACCAATCTGGCCTCTGCGCATTTTGACCAGCGTAGAACTAGGTGCCAGCCTGTACACAGCCTATTTTGTTTTACTTTGGAGTAGTCTAGGTACGGCGCATTTTGTTCAATAGTCGGTGCTGCATGCTACTTTTTTAGCGTTCTTTTTGAGGTTTTTAGCACGCGCTGGTATCGCATTCGGCCACCAACGGTTACTTAGAGTGCGAATAATTCGACGATCAATTAATTTATAGTTTCGGAGGCGTATTAAATGAAGTTTATTCTCGGACTAATTTTGCTACTTCAATGGGGCTATTCGTTTGCACAGCAGACCCAGTTTAAAACAGTTGATGCTGCGCTCGCACATAAAGGAAAAATTTATCTTTTTGAAAAGAACAACTATCGACGCTTCACACCTGCAGCCAACGGGTTCAAGTTAGATTCTGGTTACCCAAAGGCGATGCCAGGAGGGTGGCAAGGTCTACCCGTTAATTTTAAACAAGAAATAGATGCAGCGTTTTATCACCCTAAAGAAAATCGAGCCTACTTTTTCCATAAGAACTACGTTGTTCGGCTCAAGGGCTATACCGTTGAGCCAGGATTTCCCAAGCCCTTAACTTACTGGAAAGGATTGCCGTACGAGTTTCAGTCAGGAATAGATGCCGCTGTATTTCGTGCTGGAAAAATATATCTCTTCCGAGGTAATAGCTATATACGCATAAGCGGCCGATCAATGGATACCGGCTACCCAAAGAGACTACCCGGTGGCTGGCAACTACCTACAGACTATTCAGCCGGCATAAACGCGGCATTGCACTATAGTTCACATAATTATTTCTTTTCGCAAACCTCCTTCACACGGTTAAAAGATACAAAACGTGAGCGCGGCTACCCAATAAGCTTGAACAAATTCGAGGCCAAAGCTGAACCAATGAAGGTTGTCCTGTTGAAACCTGAGCCAATGCCAGACCTTACTATGGTTGATCGTGTTTATGTGAATGGGAAAAAATTTGAAAACAATCAAATGCTCGAACTAAGGCAAAGTGATGTAAAAAGAAGAAACAACGGTCGCTGCTCTGTGCCTTTGGATTTCTTTGTGAGAAACACAGGAGCAGCAGATATAAAACAGCCGTTTCATGTAAAGTTACAGAGCTATCAAGACGCAAGCATCACACATAACATCAATAGCCTTGGGGCAGGCAATAACAAAACCATCCATTCCACGGTCTGGATTGAGCCTAATTCTGTATTGAATATCTTCATAGTTGCGGATATCAAAAACGGAGTTGATGAAGTATCTGAATCAAACAATTCCTTAATGTTAAGAGCTTTGCTAGTAGCGAACTGCGATGACCCACCAACGGATATCAAAGTGGCCAAAGCTGGCTCAATCATCAACAATGATATTCGACTGGTTGAATCAAAACCTGAGCTCTCCGTGAGTCTAGAATCGCCCATGAGCAAACACATCAAAATAGAAAATACCGGCGTCGTAGAATCGCCATCCGGAGTTACATTGCTGGTCGCTTGCGCATTTACACCGCCAGGAGAGCCTTCGCGAGTTTGCGGGAACGGGCTAGTTCTGGAAACGTTAGTCGTGCCATCCATAGAAGCATATCAAAGCAAACAGCTCACTCTCTCAAAGTTCAATTTCAGCAATGCCAAAACCGGAAACTATAAGTTCACTGTAACAGTCGACACGAAGAACATAGTTGACGAAGTCGATGAAACAAACAACACCAGCGTCAGTAACTATACTGTAACGCCTCCGCCACCCCCGCCAATAAGCGGAAAAACAGTATTTCAGGAACACGGTTGTGCCGATTGTCATACCGAACGCATCCCTTTCCCTGATGCGCCCAAGCTAGGAGAGAAAGCGATTTGGCAGAACAGGCTAGTGGAGCGAGGTGGAATTGACGGTCTGGAGAATAGCGTAAGAAAGGGCTACAAAAACATGGCCGCCTTCCCAGAGCTAAGCTCTAAAGAGGTTACTGAGGTTGTGCGATACTTGTGCGACTGTGACTAATGAACTAAGGCTAGCTGACGAGCTTCGGAACTTTGAGAATTACAGAATGAGAGTACTAGCCCACTGCGGGTGGGATGGTATTATCAATAGGGTTTAATGAATGCTATCCCCCGTTAATGGGGTAGAGCCATAAAGTGTTACCTATCTTCTCGGTATACACCCATTGATTTATGGTGGCTATGGGTGGACTTGAACCACCGACCCCAGCATTATGAATGCTGTGCTCTAACCAGCTGAGCTACATAGCCATCGTATTAATGCGAAAAATAACGCATTCGCGCTCCTGAGCGGGCGCTTTCGAAGAGGCGTGAAAATACACGTGGTGCGAATCTGAGTCAATAGTAAGAGCCCATTTTTTATAAACTTTTCCGCCGCTAGAGTCTCCCTTGAGCTCATAATCAAATCAGCAACGCCTATAGGCAAGTTTCCAACAAATAATTGAATTCTTTTCGCAATATAAGTTGACGTTTACGTAAACGTAAATAAACTAAGGGTACACAAAAATTGTTCCAGTATTATTGAGAACGCTATGACCAAACCCACGCCTATTTGGCAACCTTCTGCCGATCAAATCGAGCGCAGCCAGCTGAGCCAGTTCTCTCAAATAATTTCCCAACACGAAGACGTAGATACTAGCGACTATCAATCGCTACATAATTGGTCGATCAATCATCTGGATAAATTTTGGGTACATCTCTGGGATTTCTGTGGCGTTAAAGCATCAAAACCCTATGATCGGGTAATCGATGATGAAAGTCAGTTTCCTGGTGCTCGTTGGTTCTCAGGAAGTCGGCTAAACTTTGCGGAGAACTTGCTTCGCTATCAAGACGAGCGACCTGCTCTTGTTGGGCTTGGCGAGAATGGAGTTCTAACAGAATTAAGCTACTCCGAACTGCACACGGAAGTTCGCCAATTAGCCAGCACTTTGCGCGCACACGGCATTGTCGCCGGTGATCGCGTTGCCGCCATCATGCCTAATATTTGTGAAACGGTTATCGCAATGCTGGCAACAACCAGTATCGGAGCAATCTGGAGTTCTTGCTCACCAGACTTTGGAGTTAACGGCGCTTGTGATCGATTCGGGCAAATACAACCTCGAATCCTATTTTGTACCGACGGTTATTACTACAACAGCAAGCGTATCGATTGCCTGGAAAAAGTAGCCGAAATACAAACCAGAATTCCGTCCATAGAAAAAACCGTTGTCGTAGCAATGACATGCAACAACCCAACGCTTGACGGTCTTAGAGATACCAAAAACTACGCTGACTTTGTTGACCAAACACCGCCAGAATTAAGCTTTGAACAATTGCCATTCGACCACCCAATCTATATTAACTATTCCAGCGGCACCACTGGTGCGCCAAAATGTATCGTGCATGGCGCTGGGGGAACGCTCTTGCAACATATGAAAGAGTTGGTCTTACACACCAACATTAGTCGAGATGACACTCTTTTCTACTTCACTACTTGCGGATGGATGATGTGGAATTGGCTCGTCTCAGGATTGGCCTGCGGTTGCAAAATCGTACTCTACGACGGCTCCCCTTTTGCTGGCGACGGTGACGTTTTATTGGATGCGATAGAAAAGCAACGCATCACTGTGTTCGGCACCAGCGCAAAATACATCGCGTCATTAGAGAGCTTTGGGAAAAAGCCAAAGCAATCGCATGATCTTAGCTCGCTCAAAACGATACTCTCGACAGGTTCACCGCTAAGCGCCCACTCATACGACTTCGTATACCGCGAAATGAAACATGATGTTTGTTTGTCATCCATCTGCGGGGGCACGGATATCATATCCTGCTTTATGCTTGGCAACCCTAATCTACCCGTGTATCGCGGTGAAATACAGTGTATCGGATTAGGCATGGCGGTTGAAATGTGGAGCGATGATGCGCAAGCTCTGCCGCACGGTAAGGGCCAGTTAGTCTGCGTCAAACCGTTCCCATCTACACCTTTAGGGTTTTGGAACGACGAGCACGACAAAAAGTTCCATGCGGCCTACTTCGACGACTTTCCTAATATTTGGTCTCACGGCGACTACGGTGAAATTACACAGCAGCACGGCGTCATCATACATGGCCGCAGTGACGCCGTGCTCAATCCTGGTGGAGTGCGTATTGGTACTGCGGAAATCTACCGGCAGGTAGAGAAAGTTGAACAAGTCATAGACAGTGTAGTGATCGGTCAGGATTTTGAAGACGATGTGCGAGTCGTTTTATTTGTTGTTCTAAAAGAAAACCATCAGCTTGAAGACACACTGCGCGATCATATCAAACAGACCATTCGTAAAAACACCACGCCTCGTCACGTGCCAGCCATGATCATCCAAGTAGACGACATACCTCGAACACTAAGTGGCAAAATCGTTGAGCTGGCGGTTAAAAACGTAGTGCACAATCGCCCGGTAAAAAATACAGATGCGCTCGCAAACCCTGAAGCCTTGGCTCAATTCAAAGATTTACCCGAACTTAATTAGTCCGCTTACAAACATCTTGAGTTCTATTGCTAGAAACTCATCGCCAACTAACTTGGCGACATTCGAATACCACCATCTAAACGAATTACCTCACCATTAAGGTAGTCGTTATCGACGATATGAGCAGCCAACTTTGCAAACTCTTGAGGCAAGCCTAGCCGTTTTGGAAACTGTACGGCTTGCTCAAGCGGAGCTTTTACCGCATCGCTCATGGCATCCATCATTGGAGTCGAAAACACACCTGGCGCGATGGTATTAACTCGCACTCCACGTGGCCCGAGGTCACGTGCAATCGGTAACGTCATAGCGGCAACCCCGCCTTTACTGGCAGCATAAGCGGCTTGGCCGATCTGCCCTTCGAAAGCAGCAACCGACGCTGTATTAATGATCACGCCGCGCGCTCCATCGCTATCCAAGGCATCCAAATTCGTCAATCGTTCTGCAACTAAGCGCAGCGTATTAAAAGAGCCAATTAAGTTTACGTCAATCACCTTACGGAACTTTTCCAGATCCAGTGCGCCATTACGACCAACGGTTTTGCCACCAGGCGCGATCCCAGCGCAGTTCACACAGGCGCGAATCTCACCAAGATCCTGTTCAGCCGCCGCTAGTGCTCGTTCAACGGCCTCCTCGTTGGTAACATCAACATTGTAAAATCCAATTTTCTGCGCCCTGTTTTTATCGTCTGAGTCATTGCCTGACTCAACATTCAAATCGAACACCGCTACCTTAGCACCTACATCCAAAAAATGATCTACACAGGCTTTCCCTAAACCGGAACCACCACCAGTAATGACAACAACTTTGCCTTCAATGTTCATAACTCTTTTTACCTAGTCTGAGAATCTGGTACTTCGAATGTACCTTAGCGTGATGCTAGTAAATGTTTGCTAATAATTACTTTTTGAATCTGCGAGGTTCCTTCGTAAATCGTCGTGATGCGAGCATCCCGCAGGAACCTTTCAACCGGATGATCAACCAAATACCCAGCACCACCTAACAGTTGCAAAGCAGTATTACAGGCATCGTTGGCTTTTTCTGATGCGTATAATTTAGCCATCGAGGCTTGCGCCGTGTAGGGCTGCCCAGACTCCTTAAGGTAAGCCGCCTGCATCGTTAGTAAACGCGCCGCTTCTAGTTCCGTATAAGCATCTGCCATCATCCATTGCACACCTTGAAAATCGGCAATAGCCTGATCAAATTGTTGCCTCTCTTGGGTAAACGCTTTCGCGTAGTCCATTGCAGCGACGCCTAAACCGAGCGCTAACGATGCTATGCCAATTCGGCCGCCAGTGAGTTCAGTAACGGCAACTTTATAGCCGCCATTTTCCACGCCCATTAATGCGGACACCGGCACTCTGCAGTCGTCGAAAATAACTTCATTGGTGCTTGAAGCATGTTGGCCTAGCTTGTGTTCAGCCTTTGCGACTTTAATACCAGGGGTATCGGCGTCTACCAAGAAGCAAGAAATACCACGGCCTTTCTTAGCAGACTTATCGGTCACTGCCCAAACAATAAACACACCCGCATACTCTGCACTGGTGATATAGAGCTTGGTTCCATTGAGCACCCAATGCTCACCGTCACGAACTGCAGAACAACGCATGCCCGCCGGATCTGAGCCCGCACCGGCTTCGGTTAAGCAAAAACCGCCAGCCGCGAAATCACCGTTACAAAGTAAGGGCAGATACGTCGCTTTTTGCTCTTCACTGGCAACCGACTCTATAACTTCGGCAATCATGTTGTTGACCGACACAGTAACAGCCGTTGAAGCACAAGCTTTAGCAATCTCAGTAATCGCTAAACTAAATGCCACAGCACCGGCTTGCGTGCCACCATACTTTTCGCTGACATTCAGGCCCATAAAGCCAAGCTCCGCAAGCGCCTTTAAATTGCTTAAAAATAATGCGCGGTCGGACGCCACTTTTGTCGCGGCTGGGGCTAATACTGTAGTGGCAAAATCGCGCGCTGTGTCTTGAATCAATTGCTGTTCTTCGGTGAGCGAATAGTTCATAAGCGCTACACCAACTCAACGGCAATGGCGGTCGCTTCCCCACCACCAATACATAAGGATGCTACGCCTCGCTTCTTGCCCGTGCGTTGCAAAGCATGAATCAGAGTGACGATGATTCGCGCACCAGAAGCGCCAAGCGGGTGCCCTAGGGCACAAGCACCACCGTGAATATTAACCTTCGCATGCTCAACACCCAGTTTATCCATCGCCACTAGAGTAACCACCGCGAAGGCCTCATTAATTTCAAATAGATCAACATCGCCAACTGACCACCCAACTTGAGTCAGCAACTTTTCAACGGCGCCAATCGGTGCAAGTGTAAACTCCTCTGGGGTTTGCGCGTGACTTGTGTACCCACGAATTTTAGCGATTGGAGAAAGTGACGCTCGCTCGCATTCATCGAGGCTAGTCAACACCAAGGCCGCAGCACCATCTGAGATAGAACTAGAGTTAGCAGCTGTTACCGACCCATCTTTTTTGAACGCCGGTTTTAGCTTCGGTATTTTTTCCGGCTTCGCACTAGCCACCTGCTCGTCTTGAGAAACCTCAACCGTTCCAGCCCTAGTAGCCACTGTAACCGGTACAATTTCATTCGCAAAAAAACCACCGTCTGTCGCCGCTTTAGCTCGCGCTAGAGATTCAATTGCAAAATCATCCATAGCTTCTCTTGAAACATCAAAGTTATCCGCCGTTTGTTGACCAAATTCGCCCATTAATCGGCCAGATTCGGCGTCTTCGAGCCCATCAACGAATAAGGAGTCCTGGGTGTTTTGATGTCCAATACGGTGACCTGCGCGAGCCTTACTTAGTAAGTACGGCGCATTGCTCATACTCTCCATACCACCAGCAAGCAAAACACTCGCATCACCAAGACGAATCCGGTCTGCCGCCAGCATCACGGCTTGCATACCTGAGCCACACACCTTACTGACCGTTGTGCATGGTACTGAATTAGGCAAACCGCTTTTTAACGCCGCCTGTCGAGCTGGCGCCTGGCCAACACCGGCACTGACAACATTGCCAAAAAAGACTTCATCAACCTGCTCTTTACTTACCTTAGCACGCTCCAACGCAGCTGAAATAGCATGTGCACCTAAGTCTGGTGCTGTTAATGAAGAAAAGGCGCCGAGAAAACCGGCGAGCGGCGTGCGCACAGCACTTACAATTACTACATCATCCAACATAATCAAATAAGCTCAATAAAAATGTTCCTAGAGTTGATGGTATTTACCAAATACGCCTTCATCAGAACGGGTTATTTACCTCAGGGTTTTCTGAGATTAAAAGTAGTGTTAATCCATTGTCTCCGGAATATGGAACGCAATGACATCGCCTTCAGCCGTTACCTTGCCAGCGCAACTCAGCGACACGATTACATGAGATTTCCGACCCGACCTTTCAGTCACCCTGGCGCTAAGTTCCAGCGGTTCATCATTCAATGGCGTTGGGTTTACGTAACGAACCGTCATGGTCCCGGTAACAAATCTTGGCAAATCTTCTACCTCGGGATGCAAAGCTAGATGATCGGCCGCTGCAGTCGCCATTGCATGACAATCAATAAGAGATGCAACCAAGCCACCATAAACAAACCCAGGTATTCCATTGTGTTTTTTCTTCGGGTTGAAACTTGCTATCGCTTTCTCGCCCTGCCAGAAGCTTTTTAACTGTAAACCGTCTTCATTGTGCTGACCACAACCGTAACAAAGGTTATGCTCATCAAGATAAAAGTGCTGAATTGGTTTACTACGAATACTCGCATGGATATTCAACGCAATAGTCTCCTAGGTTTGATTGGGAATTCTTACAGTCATAGGCCTGTGTTTCATCTACAAACGCTGCAATACAGAGCTGCAATAACAATGAGTACAGTATACCCTTATGTTACGTTTACGTAAACGTAACATAAGGGTATACTGGATCAATATCTTCCCAAACTAGCCCTATTTGATATATTGATGTATCATTAATACAAATTGACCTTTCGATCACGACTAGATGCATCAAGCTGTGATCGTAAACTGGCCGATTTTAGCGACGACTATGCAAGATACTTCTCACATTCCAGCGCTGGATCAACATTCGATTATTAGGTCGAGTGACATAGACGATGCACGCACGGAAATTTCTCGCAAGATAAGCCCCCACGACATTGAAATGGCGAGCCACGCCGATTTGCTCGATGTTAACTTCAGCGGAGTTCACCTAGGTGGTATCGCACTGCTCCACGCTTACTACGGCTGTTCAATAAAGGCCAAACCTGAGCATAGCGAATATTTTTATACCCATACTATGTTGCAGGGCAATAGTGAGATTGAGCATGGCAGCAATCAGTGTGACACCATCGCTGGCGATACCGTCGTGCTATCGCCATCTGTTCCGTACAATATGCACTTACATGAAAAGTGCGATCGAATTGTGATTCGAATTGACCCAACTCAAGTGAAGTCACAACTCTCCAATTTACTGTGTTCAGAAGTCGACGAAAATTTAGTGTTCGATTTAAAAGTTAATAATGCAAGTTCATGGTGGAACACCATCAACTACATACTTTGCCAAGTTGAAAACGAGCCGCGAGTTCTGCAAAGCCGAGATGTGCAACAAGCGTACGCTCAGCTGGTCATTTCAAATTTGCTGGAGTTTCACAACCATAACTATGTTGAGCAGCTGAACAAGCCAACCGCCGACTTGATTAACAATCAAGTTAAGGCGGCCATTGACTATGTGCAATCTCGTGTAAAGAAAAACACTTCTTTAGCGCAACTGGCTAGCCACTGCAATGTATCAGCCCGTACCTTGCAACGTAGTTTTGTGAAACATATTGGCATGACACCAACGGCCTATGTACGTGATGCCAAACTTACGGCCATTCACCTTGAGCTACAAAACCTTCAAGACCCAGAAAATGGCAGTATTAAACGAGTTTTACTGGACTACAACGTTGTAGACTTCAGCCGGTTTGGGCAATACTACCGACAAAAATACGGTTGTACCCCAAAGCAAACGCTGGATAAAAATAGGCGCACACTCATAAGCTTGAACTGATTTCCAATTAGCCCTACTCGATAAATACGCCAAATGTTGGAAACACGGTTTTGCCATAAATATGGTTGTTAACGATTGCCCCAGCGAGATACAAGGCCACCGAGCCTGCTGCCATCAGCAAGTAACCTACCAGAGGCTTAAGGGAAGCATCCAGTAGTCCGAGATCTAACCCGACGATTAGCCAAAGTACGATGTCCACTATAATAACAATCAGAAATAGTAGCTTCGCGCCTTTAAGGTAAGCGGGTGTAACCAGCGTCAGAAATACCGCGCCAGCAAGCCAGCAATAACCTTCGACAACAACGTGCGGTGTAACATCTCCAAACACATCTACCAGCATTAGAAACTTCATCAAAGTACTGAGCGCAGCCCCAAACATAAAAAAAGCGGAGAAAAACAGAAATACGTTGCCACCCGTCATGTTGTGATCTTTAAGCTCCATCACCGCAACGGTGTATTGCACAATCCCACCACCAATGAGCCAGGCGGCTAATAGAGGTAAACCGCCAACACTGACCTTGCCCATAAAAACAGCGGCAAAGCCAAAACATGCAACCGCCAATGCGCCTAGCCCTGCCGGGCCAGGTGAAACAAATGTGTGCTCAGTGTGATTCATTGTTGTTCCTCCTTTATTTATTCTCAAATTCAATCTTTAGTGATCAGCCCACTCAGCTTCACGCAGCTCCACTCGCCGAATTTTGCCACTCACCGTTTTGGGTAGAGTCTCAACGAATTCAACTTTACGTGGATACTTATAAGGTGCCGTCACTTTTTTAACGTAGGCTTGAAGCTCACTAATCAATTCCTCAGATGCTTGATGCCCAGGCGTTAAGACAACAAACGCTTTGACCACTTCACCGCGCTTTTTATCGGGGCTCGAAACAACAGCCGATTCCGCCACCGCGTCGTGTTCTAACAGGGCACTCTCAACTTCGAACGGCCCAATGCGGTAACCCGATGACAAAATCACGTCGTCATCA
>CALKRK010000049.1 GCA_937989675.1 uncultured Arenicella sp.
TTGACTCGCGCCCTTTCATCACCCGCGTCTCTTTAAATCGCGTACCCACGCCACGAGCAACCTCGCTCAGCATCTCAACATCAACAATATTCGGTACGGCTTTTGAATACACCGCGCAATCGGCGATAACGTCAAAAACCGTTTCTCGAGGAGCGTTTATCGTTAACTCTACTCTAGTTTCTTTCATAGCAAACTCCGTCGATAGCATCAATATTATAGTAGGCTACAACCAGAGACTTCGCCACTTTGTCTTTGATGAACCCGCGTTAAGCATGCTAACTAAACACGGGTTATCGCTGCGATCCATCGCTACTTTTCTATGCATCGCTCAATACTAAGAACCAATGATTCCTCCATTTTTACGTGTAATGACAATTGTGCAATCTCGGGGCACTGTCACACCATCTTGTGGTGCCGGAAAGTTCGTGACCGCTGGGTCTCCATTGCCAGGGTGTTGAATGTTGACGAACATCGTGCGTCGATTTGGTGTAACGGTAATACCAGTAATTTCGTCGCCCGTCACACCAATGAATAGGCGGCTTATTTTGCTGCCCGTGGCGTCGGTAACCAACAATTGATTGTTCAAGCCGTCCTTTTGACCACCGTCAGTTTGAATAAACACTCGACCATCGGGGTCAACCCATAAACCATCGGGGTCGGAAAATGATTCTTCTGTCCCATGCGTTTGCTCGGCAATAAGAAAGATTTCCCAAACAAATTTTGTACCGGTATGTTTGCTGGTATCTCGCCACCGTATGATATGCCCATCATTATTAGGTGCGAGAGGATTTGCTGCATCGGCAACCGTTCTGCGACTGTTATTGGTCAAGGTGCAATACACATCCTGATTTGGCGCAACCGAGACCCACTCGGGGCGATCCATCGGCGTTGCTTCCAACAAGTCGGCCGCTAGTCGCGCAAACGTAAGAACTTCTTCCTGAGATTCAAAACGCGCGGCTAATATCGGATTATCAATCGTCAGTTCCAACCATTCGCCAGTGCCGTCTTCGTTAAAGCGCGCAACATAGAGCTTACCTTCATCCAGAGGACTAACACCTGCGTAGCGCATCTCTCGCCAGTCTCGATCAGATACAAATTTATATATATAATCGAATCTCTGGTCATCACCCATGTAAGCAACTATGCGGTTATCCTGACCAACGACGATCTCAACGCCCTCATGCTTAAAGCGCCCTAGGGCGGTGCGCTTAGTTGGCGTTTGGGTCGCATCAAAAGGGTCAATTTCGACCACCCAACCAAATCGATTTTCCTCATTACGATAGTCTTCGTCAGACAAGTCAAAGCGCCGGTCAAACAGATGCCAGCCATAGCCGAAACCGTCTTCACTAAAGCCGTAACGCGCTTGCGCTTCGGTGGGCACCCAAGCTGACGCGGTATTGGATGCACCAAAATATCCGTTGAAATTCTCTTCGCAAGTTAGGTATGTTCCCCAAGGTGTATATCCGCTTGAGCAATTATTAACTGTACCCAGGGGAATATTACCGTTCGGCGTGCGGATAAGCTCGGAACTAGCGACCGGGCCGCTGAAATCCACTGGCGTATTCACATGAATACGCCGCGCGTCCTTGCTATCACTGACTTGCCAGCCACCGTAACGCCCCTTCTGCTCGATAGCAACGATTGACACACCGTGCGCATGTTGAGAAACACGCACATCTTCGATGGTTTCTGGGAACGCCTTGCCCAATACATGTGGTGTGCGACCAAATTCATGATTGATAGCGAGCATGCCTCTTCGGTTGCTTTCGCGACCATTGCGACGACGTTGCGCGAAGAAGTGCATGCCATCGTGACCAATTCCAATTTGTTGAGCTTGATCTTGCGCAGTCGGTGGGTAACTAAATTCCGGGCCATGTGGCTCAAGTGGTGTGCCCCAAGGTATTAAAACCTCATATTGATAGTCATCTGAAATGGTCGGAACCGGCCCATTACCCGCAGCAACTGGCACTGGTGTGAAGTTAATCAGACGGCGGCGGCGCCAATGAGATGCTAGCTTATCGTAGTAGTCGCGATCTTTCGCAATCGCTTCGTTCGGCAGTGACATGCCGGCCACAAATCCCGTGACCGCGGCCGCGGCACCACCTTTTAATAGATTACGACGCTTTAAATCAGTTTTAAGAAAGTCATTAAATGGTTTGTTACCAGAGCGGTTATCAATCTGATTATCGTGGTCGTTTGCGAAATCGACATGAGACTCTACGGCCTGCTCATTGTCAATCAGGCACTCTGTTTCTTGCTTCATTAGAGAAACTCCTGGGGGGTTTTGGTTATAGAGTAGGGATAGCCAAGATACGTGAACATTTAGCCGCAAAAATTACCCTCGCATGACACTCCTTTGACATTTATGTTTCGTTTTGCGCGAATATGTGACGAACGGGTTACATGCTTCAACCGAAATGCTCCGAAGCTAAGCGCTTTGTGCATTTGAGCAAAAATGCACACATGCGAAATCCAAAGCCAATAAAAATACGGTAGACTATTAACCGATCTTGCCTTTCTTAATACCCACTATGAGTTTCATACCAACACTTGATATTTCAGACTTCGATCTTGATCGCGAGCGCTTTGTTGCCGAGTTTGGCCGCGCTTATGAAGAATGGGGCTTTGCCGGCATCACTGGCCATCAACTTGACCAGAATTTAATCAAAGACGCGTTTGCCGCCGCCGAAGCATTTTTTGCAATGCCGGACGCAGCTAAGAACCAATACCAAAGCACAGCTATTGGAAGATCACGAGGCTACGTACCTTTTGGAACGGAGAAAGCCAAAGACGCTAAACACTCAGATTTAAAAGAGTTTTATCACATCGGTAGGGAGCGAGATGATGTGGCCTATTTGGCAGCCAATGTGTGGCCGTCTGAAATCGCGCATTTTCAATCGGTGTTTGAGACTCTTTACGCTTCACTGGAGCTACTCGCAAATCGTATTTTGGAAGTGGCGGCATTGTACCTAACCCTGCCTCAAAATTACTTCAGAGCGCGGGTTGCGCGCGGCGAGGCCTTACTACGAGTGCTGCATTACCCTCCGATTCTGGATGACAATATTCCAAATGTAAGAGCGGCCGCTCACGAAGATATCAATCTGATAACACTATTAGTTGGTTCTGAGCAAGAAGGCTTAGAAGTACTAAGCAAACAAGGCGACTGGGTGCCAATCAGTATGATTGAAGGCACGGTAATTTGTAATGTCGGCGATATGATGCAACGACTAACCAATGGCCAGCTACGCTCTACCACCCATAGGGTAGTCAACCCCAAAGGCGAAAAAGCACGCACAAGTCGTTACTCAATGCCCTTTTTTATGCACCCTAATCCAGACGTTGCTTTAGACTGCTTACCTGAGTGTATTAGCGATGAGAACCCAATCAAGTATTCTCCAATAACGGCGGACGAATACCTCAAAGAACGACTCCGCGCCATTGGCTTGCTAACATGATCACCCCACCTGACAGCCCTCTAATTCTAAACTATGGCTCCATTAACGTTGATCATACTTATCGTGTTCCACATTTCGTGCAACCAGGTGAAACGCTAGCCAGTATTGGTCTAGTCACAGGGCTAGGCGGCAAGGGTGCCAATCAATCTGTTGCGCTGGCAAAAGCGGGGGTTGCAGTGAACCATATTGGTCGCCTTTCCACCACCGACCAATGGGCTGTCGATCTAATGGTGTCTCACGGTGTGGATATGAGCCTCACAGACACCGTTGAAGAGCCAAGTGGGCACGCCATCATCCAAGTTGACGAGCATGGTGAAAATGCCATTGTATTACACGGTGGCGCTAATCAATGTTTTACGCGCTCGTCTTTGCAGAAAATTTTGCAACAGCATGCGCACGCCGATATGTTATTGATGCAAAACGAGTGCAATCTGATATCAGAAGTATTCGAAATAGCAAACTCTATGAATTTAAAGTTGGCTTTTAACCCCGCACCAATGACGAACGACATAAAACAATTGCCATTGGGCCAGCTTGACACCCTAATCGTTAATCAAGGTGAAGCGCAGGCATTGACTGATAAAACCAGCCTCGACGACATTGTAAGCGAACTCATACACAGTCTACCCAACACACGAGTGGTTCTTACCCTAGGTGAAGGTGGCGCCACGCTAATTCATAATAACAAGGTCGTCCATGCAAACAGCCCAAAGGTAAAAGTGATCGACACCACCTGCGCCGGAGATACGTTTGTTGGTTTCTTTCTTGCCGGCCTTGTTCACAAACTCAGCGATGCTGATGCTCTAGAGCGAGCTTGCCGAGCCGCAGCTCTCGCGGTAACTCGAACAGGCGCCATCGCTTCAATTCCTGATCTCGCAGACCTATAAGCAACCTTAATATGCAAAAGATAATTCTTGATACTGACCCTGGTATCGATGACGCACAAGCCATTGCCTTCGCCGTCGCCCACCCCGATATCGAACTACTTGGGCTCACTACTGTGTTTGGTAACGCAAGCGTTGAGATCACTACTCGTAACGCGCTCACCGTACTGGATCAATTTTCACAACCACAGATACCCGTTGCCAAAGGTGCCGGGAAGCCTATCCAGCAATCGCGATTCCCCTCCCCAGATTTTGTTCATGGTAGCGACGGGATGGGGAATTTGAATCTACCCTCGCCAAAGGCGCAAGCTGTTGATGAAAGCGCCGCCGACTTTATTATTCGCAGTGCCAGTGAGTCCCCCGGCACAATTTCCTTGGTCGCGGTAGGGCCGCTTACCAATATTGCCGAAGCCGTTAAAAAAGACCCGTCTTTACCGAGCAAGGTAAAAGAGTTGGTTATTATGGGCGGAACATTCAACGAAGCCGGTAATGTTACCCCGGTCGCAGAAGCCAATTTTATTAACGACCCGCATGCTGCTGACGAAGTTTTTGCCCATGACTGGCCGGCAAAAGTGATTGGCTTAGACGTGACTCTACAAACAAGACTAGGTGATGAAGATCTACTAAAAATCAAAGAAAAGTGTAATGCCGCTGGCCAGTTTTTGTGGGACAGCAGCCGATTTTATATCGACTTCTACTCTAGCCGATTTGCCAGAAGCGGCATTCATGAGCGTTCCTGCGCAATGCATGATGCCAGCGCCTTGGTTTATTTAGTTGCACGCCACAAATTTGATTTCATTGCAGGCCCAGCACGCGTTGTGCCAGATGGATTTGCGCAAGGGCAGTTAGCGCTCGACTCTAAAAAAGAACCCTATTTACTACCGCACTGGGAATCACGCCCTGATACCCATGTGGCAATTAATGTCGATGCGAATCACGTACTGCAAACGTTTGTAGACACACTTACTGCACACTCATTTACTTAACAACTCATCGGTTCTGCTTGGCACTTCGATCTAAATTTCTATTTTTATACAATGGCAAAACTCTACTTCTACTACTCAACGATGAACGCAGGCAAATCAACCACCTTGCTGCAATCGAGCTTTAACTATCGTGAACGAGGGATGAACACCTTGCTGTTAACAGCGGCATTAGATGATCGTTTTGGTGTTGGAAAAGTCAGCTCTCGTATTGGTTTATCTCAAGAGGCTGACCTATTTACCGAAGAGCTAGACTTATTCGCGCATGTTTCAGTTAAACACTCGGAAGAAAAGATAAACTGCGTATTAGTCGATGAATCACAATTTCTACACAAGGACCAAGTGTGGCAACTAAGTAATGTGTGCGACCAACTAGGCATTCCAGTATTGTGCTATGGCATCCGCACCGACTTCCAAGGTCAACTTTTCAGTGGTAGTCAATGGCTACTCGCTTGGGCCGATGTACTAGTCGAACTAAAAACCATTTGTCATTGCGGCAGCAAAGCCAATATGGTTGTTCGAGTTGACGAGCAAGGCAATGCTATCCAACAAGGCTCACAAGTTGAAATTGGTGGCAACGACCGCTATGTATCTCTGTGTCGTCGCCACTTCAAAGAAGTATACGTGAAGGACCTATGATCTAATCAAGCTCACGTAAAGGAACCGCACCTTGGTGTTCTCAAGATGCGGAAGAAAACTAAATTATTCAGCTCGACATGCTGATGGCCGCAACCTGTTGGGTAAACTACCTCCAGTACAATCCCATTCAATTTGACCTTCTCCTTGGAACGGGAAAAAGTCTATTGACTTACCCGCAAGCCCATTCTCTTGACCTTTTAAATCGATGGTAAACCCGTTTTCAGTAAGCCTTACCTCATGGCCCGAAGGCAGTACTAGTGGGTCAGCAATACCGATATCTTCATTGGTCTGCGGAAGAACATCGTTTTCCTGATAATAGCTAACGATCTCCTCGCGAACACCTATTGACTGCACCAAGGCTTCATTCACTCGCGCACGAAGGGTATAGTCTTGATAAGCAGGAATCGAAATAGCCGCGAGAATACCAATGAATGCAATCACCGCCATTCCAACAACGATGACGACAATAATAATTGTGCCCGCACCCGCTTTTTCATTCGGGCCAGCGGGTTTTCCTTCATTATATTTTATGTCCCAAGATTGAAGATTGCTACACCACATAACAATCGCTTCGAAGAATGAAACAATACTCGGAATACCGGTCCAAAATAAAAGTAGATAAAAAACACCCCACCATTGCCCCAGATAAAATCGATGCACGCCAAAGGCACCTAAGAGCATTGCCAATGCTCCGGCAAGCACTTTGCTCTTATATGCCCGAGATCGCTGCGCTAAACCGCAATGAGGGCATACCGACGCTTGAGAATGAACCTCTTTGGAACATCCTTTACAGTGAATCATTCCGCCCTCTATTTGGGCGCTTGGGGCTTGATAAGGGTTTGTCATTTAACGTTTCCTTTTTTATTATTTTCAGATTTACTCGTATTCACTAAAGCGCGAATTATGTGATTGCTTTAGAGTACAACCTTTCCGTATTTCAAGCGCGCAAGCATGCCATAAAGTGCCTGAGAGACTCAAGGCCTGATATAAATGCGTGTTAGGGTTCAAGCCAGTTGAATTTCAAAAACTTATACCAAACGACCTTGTTTTCCCAAAACTAGTGCGTCTTCATAAGCTACCATTAGCACTTTCAAATTTACTAAGGACTTTACAATGAAGAAGTTAATTTTGCCGCTCGCGATTCTCGCAGGGATTGTTATTTTCGGCGCCCCATACTTAACTGGCAAAGTCGCTGAGAGCGAAACGCGAAAGCTAGTCGACGTACTGAATCAATCGCCACTTGAATATGGCAGCACAGAGATCCTCTCGTACGAGCGAGGTTTCCGCAGCACTAAGTCGAGCTTTCGATATACATTGCCGAGCATGCTGTCAAACTTCGGCGGAACCCAACCAGTTAACTATAGCTGCAACAGCAAACACGGTATTACTGGCATCGATTACAGTTGCAAGCTTATCGACAACGAGGCATACACAGAGTTCGTTAATAATAGCTTAGGTGGCAAAGACCCTGTTTCAATGTCTGGCTCAGCTTCATTATTTGGCGGGCTGGAACATACTTTAACGATCGATGCCATCGAAGATTTTCAGGCCAGCGACAGCGCAATTGATTTAACTAAAACCGAAATCACCGTTCAAACGAATAAGGCGCTTTCTAGCTACAAACTCTCTGGCCACAGTGATGGCTTTTCTATCTTGCAAGGCACGGATTTAATTTCAGTGGGAAAGTTACGCCTTTCGGGCGACCTAGAGAAATCTGACAACGGTCTCTATATTGGAGACACACAATTTAATGTCACTAACCTAACCTCCAAAATGGGGAACAAAACGCTCGAGCTTAATAAGCTTGAGGTAAAAACTGAGACAGAAGAGAACGGCGACAATATTGATTCAAGCATGTCTATGCATGTCGAACAAATCTCGACAGCCGCCTCGCCCTTTGAAAGCATCGAAGACGTAAATCTCGAATTCAGTATTAATGGAGTTAATACCGCTGCATTCGTGGAATACCAAACTTTTAGCCAAGAGCTTCAAAGAGAGTTTTTAACGGCTATGGAGTCAGATCAAGAACCCAACTTTGACCCAGAAAAAGGTTTAGAAATTATTCCAATACTAGAAAAAATGTTAAATGCGGACTTGATTTTTGATTCTGCGCTATCAATCAAACTTAATGGCGAGCCGAATACAGCCAAATTGAAAGTGGGTTTACTAGAGGCTGTGACACTGGAAGAAATGCAAATGCTTGCCGTCGCGCCAGAACAGATGCTGAAAAAGTTTGATGTTCAACTAAAGGCGTCATTAGACAAAGGCTTAGTTGATACGCAACCCATGTTAGCTTCCGTAGGCCAAAGCCCAATCTTTGAGCCTGCGAGCAGCGCCTATCAAACGGAATTGTCTTTGGGAAAAGAAATTAAATTGAATGACAAAGCAATGACTTTGGAAGAACTACAGACACTCATAATGACAGGCGCTGTGCAGACAGGCGCTGTGCAATAAAGTCGCACACACTTCCAAGCTAACTTTAAAAAGTTAGACCATATACAAAGCGGCCGAACTCCAGCACGGCCGCTACTAGCTTTGTTAGTGCTGTACGCCTCGATATACCGCGCCATTAGAATCGGTGTTGCTAGTAACCGAGTTTTTACTGGCGCGGGCCGACTGAAGATTAAACTCTCGACCGGCTTTACTTTCAGAAAATTCATAGAACTCGACCAGCAACTCATCAAAAATTTGCTCTAATCGACTATCTCTGGTTTTTTGCACAGCGAAGACTAATTTTTTAGTAAGCTGCGGGTCCTGCAAGCTCAACACATCACCATTGATTTGCTTTAATATCCTGGCAAATCTTGAAATCAGCACTAGCGCGCGGCTGGAAAGCCGCTTAACAACTACGTTTTCAACCCAATCATAATTACCCATAACTCCCCCTCTAAATTTGAGGCCCAATATCACTCTACGCCTGTAGACTCATTCTTACAACTGTATTTACGCACTTTTCACCTTTCTTCACCATACGCAAAATAGACTAGTAACCACCAGAAAAGGCCCTCGCTTTTTTAATATTCGCTTAAATTCACTGGTATTTTGATGGTATCCGTTGCACGATTCTGTTCCATGACGACACGATCTCCGTTTTTACAGAAGTTTGATCAACTGCCCAATACCCTGCCCATATTTCCTTTAGGAAACGCGATTTTGTTGCCAAATGGGTATTTACCACTGAATATTTTCGAACCTCGCTACCTGAATATGCTGCAAGATGTAATGAACAGCGATCAACTAGTCGGCATGATTCAGCCACGTGAAGATTCTGAAGCACCAAGCTTATTCGATATCGGCTGCGCAGGTAGAGTCAGTCGTTACGAGGAGACTAGCGATGGTCGAATCGAAATAGTATTAACCGGGCTTTGTCGCTTTCGCATAAAGCAGGAACTCAGCTCAATTCGAGGCTATCGCTTAGTGCTACCCGATTGGACTTCGTTTGAGCAGGATTACCAGCCACAAAAAAAACCAAACCCGGACGCCGTGCTGACATTTAACACCGTACTTGGCATCTATTTGCGAGAAAATTCGATAGACGCGGATTGGCGTATTCTGGAAAAATTGGGTATCGAAAACTTGGTGCATACGCTCCTTAATTACTTACCGCTGTCAAACGACGACAAACAAATTCTGGTTGAAACCGACACACTCGAACATCGAGTCACCGCATTTACCGCCATACTAGAAAATGCCAATGGTTCCTCAATTACAACGCATTGACCTACCTCTGAAATGGCAGCGCGTTTAATACAAGCTAGCTATGACAATATTTTCATCGCGCGCGCAACGTCTATGATTGCATCCACCGCGCGATTCACATCCTGATCACGAGTGACCCACGAGGAAAAACTCATTCGAAACGCATCGCGCCCTTTCCAGTGAGTCGCCCCAAACCAAGCCTCGCCTGATGCGCAGACGCGGTCTGCAAGCGCAGCCATTTTATCTTCATGCTCTGTGTGGCTAACAACCACCTGATTCAGCACAACGTCGTTTACAATTTCAAAACCCGCCATTGCCAATCTCCCAGCGGCCATGTTGGCATGCTCGCAACAGCGATTAATCAAACCTTCAACTCCGGCCCGACCTAAAGAGTGTAACGCGGCCCAAACTTCGGACGCTCTCAAAGAGCGCGACAATTCAGGGACCATGTCCTTTGGTGCTGCATCAAACCCCTTTGCGAAATAAGGTGCGACAGTGGACATCGCATTGTGCATTGCTTCAGGGTGCTTACAAATCGCGATGCCGCAGTCGTATGGGGTATTGAGCCACTTGTGTCCATCGGTCACCCAACTATCCGCATTTTCATAACCATGCAGAGCTTGCTTTTTCGACCGGCTAGTTGCTGCCCACAAGCCAAATGCGCCATCAACATGTAACCAAGCCCCAACCTCTTGCGTTTTATCGGCAATATCTGAAATAGGGTCAAAAGCGCCTGAATTTACATTTCCTGCCTGTGTTAAGACTAAGCTCAGTTCCGACAGTTCGGGCAGCGCATCAACCATCATCGCGCCGTTTTCATCGCTCGGTACATAGTCAACATTGGCGTGTCCAAAACCCAACATAGCCAATACCTTTTTTACCGTGACGTGGATTTCCTCAGATGCCACGATGTGCAAAGCTGGGGCTCCATTTAGACCCTGCTCCTCAACATTCCAGCCCTGTCGGGCAAGTAGTTTATGGCGTGCTGCAGCCAAGCATATGAAGTTACCCATTGTGGTGCCGGACACAAAACCAACAGAACTGTGCGATGGCAAAGCAAACAAATCCAACAACCAGGTGGCCGCAACCTTTTCTAATTGAATCGCGATCGGGCTCGTCGCCTGGCTCGTTGCCAGCTGATCCCACGCTGTATTAAGCACCCTCGCACCTACTGTTGCAGGCAAAGCGCCCCCAACAACCAAACCAAAAAAACGCCCTCCTGTTGTAGCAACCGTTGCCGGCGCTCCAACACTGTTCAAAAGCTCAATGGTCTCTGCAGGTGAGTTTCCGTTATCTGGCAACGGCACTTCCAGCGTTTTCAAGGCGTCAAGCGCGCTATCATCAGGCTCAACTGAACGAGAGTTAATCTCAGCCAGATAGGCCTTTGAATATTCACTCGCAAGCTCAAGCATTTCAACCGAGCTCTTTAAGGGGTCATTATCATTGACCTTGCTTACTTGTGACATACACGCTTTCTCCAAATTAACTATATCGATATTTAACTATATAGATAGCTTAACGCTAAGAGAACTAAATAACAATATAGAATATAATCAATATAGCTTTAGCTGCGATATACTTAATAAATGGACAGAGACATTCAGCTTACCAAACAATACCAAGCCCTTTCTAACCAAAAGCGCTTACAGATCATGGAATGGATCTTGCACCCCAAGGATCATTTCGAACCGCAAATTGACGGTGATTTAGTCGATGACGGGGTTTGCGTCGGGCGCATCGTCGACAAAATTAACTTGAGCCAGCCTACCGTAACGAGCCACATGCAAGTACTAGCCGATGCTGGCCTCGTTAGCTCCAAAAAGATAAAGAATTGGGTTTTTTACAAACCAAACCGCTCAGCGCTGAGCTCCATGCTCGAAGACACATCCAAACGGCTATTGTAAACAGCTTATAAAATAGAAACCCTTAGTTGGTCGGCCGATAATGCGGATAAACAAAAGTCTCTTCTTGCTCAATGCGCTGCATAAGAATTTCGCCAATTTCTTGCATATCTAACACAAACTTTGCATCAACCACCGTTTCTTCATCAATTGAGTGATCAAGAAATTGTTTAACTTGTCGGCCGATTTGGTCCATTTCACCCTTGACTGATTTAATAGCATCATGTGAGCTTTTGTGTTTAGCCGAATGCCTCAAGTAAATATACATAGACGTATTTTCTTTAAGAACATGGTCGACAAACGCGTCCTTAAACTTCGCCAATAACGTTTTTGCCAAATTCGACTTCCGATTTTGCGCTGCCGTCATGGCATCCATATACAACGACACTAGAACCTGATGTTCTTTCTCTAACACTGGCACTAAATTTGCCTTGTACGCAATTTTGGTATTGGGTGCATATCCTTTGGAATTTGCCAACGAAGCGTCCTGCTCGCGTTTTTGTTCAGCGCTAGGCTGACGCCCTAACAATTTTTCAAACATAATTAGTTGCTCTCGTTCGTAGTTTACATTTACAACCCTACGACCCCCAACCAAGGCTTTACTAGAAATTAGTTTACACCAATTAAACGCAAATTGCGTGAACGGTTTCTACTAAGAGTAAGCTAATAATGAAAACCCATTCAATATTCGACACAATGATCAGAAAAATTGAACCAATCAGTGACTAGCGTAGAATCATCGCATAAAACTCACTTTTGAGGCGCTAAGTATATTAGCGAAGACAATTCAAACGAAGGACGAAAAAAGCAATGTTAGTCAGCTAAAAGCTGAAACCTAGGAAGATAACCTTACCGGTAAGAAGCAAGCTCGTTAGAGGCAAACTTACGCAATCGCATTGCAGTTTGTTCTGAAACTGAACTTAGGAAATTATTGCGCATTTCGCGCTTAAGCTCTAAATAAACTTTGTGCAATCGCTCATCCTTGGTCACACGCGCATTGGCAATAACTTGCGCTAACACATCCTTGGAGTCAACATTGATGATCGTTCCATTAAGCCGGTAAAGAACCAAGGCAAACTCAGACACTAAGGACAAGCCCTTGGGAGAAAGTTGATCGCTATTTAATTGTTTACTGGTCATTTTGTTGCGTATCTAAAAGTATTTATAGTGACTTACTGTTAAATGTATTTCAGCACAATTGGACGATTCGAAGAATAGTCTTATTAGACTAGCTTTGCACTAGTAAAATTACAAAAAAATGACATTTGTGATTTTAGTATGAAGCCCTATAAACCCTCGGTTTAATTCAAAAAATACCGCTCTTTTAGGTAGAAAGCTGCAATAATCAACCCCCGTTTTGGTTCCTCACGCCCGAGTGACAAAGGCAAACCAATACAAAAGTGAACCGCCTGCGCTCCTCTTAATGATTGACAACAAACAAAAGAAAAACGCCACACGATTTGTGCTGCTAACCGTCTTCGCGTACTCCATGGGCTTCGGGATAATCATGCCGGTATTGCCTGAGCTTATTGTCGAGCTAGAAGGCATCAGTTTGTCTGAGGCAACACTGATTGGCGGATTTATCGCGGCATCGTATGCCGTATTTCAATTTCTGATGGGCCCTCTGGTCGGCAACCTTGGTGATCGATTTGGCCGGCGACCTGTGTTCCTATTATCGCTGGCTGGTTTCAGTGTCGACTTCTTATTGATGGGCTTCGCCCCCAGTATTATTTGGTTGTTTATTGGCCGTTCCATTGCCGGCGGACTAGGCGCGATCTTTGGGCCAGCAAACGCTACCATGGCCGACATTTCAAGCGATGAAGAACGTGCGAAGGGCTTCGGCTTAGTGGGGGCCGCGTTTGGAATCGGTTTTATGATCGGCCCTGCCATCGGCGGCTTGCTCGGAGCCTATGGCACCCGAACACCTTTTTTTGTCGCTTCAGCGATAGCCGGTATTACCTTTATCTACGGATTTTTCTTTTTCCCAGAAACAATGTCAGATAATAGCCGACGGCCCTTCTCCCTTAGGCGGGCTAACCCGATCGGTGCACTTTTCAGCCTCAGAAAAACGCCCGGTGTCCTAGGTATTGCTATAATTTATTTTATCTGGGCGACCAGCAACAATGTATACCCCGTAAGTTGGCCCTACTTCGCGCCAATTAAGTACGGCTGGGATAGCAAGACGGTTGGCTTGTCGCTCACCTTTGTTGGCATCTCTATGGCCTTGGTACAAGCATTTTTACTAGCAAAAATTGTTCGAAAATGGGGCGAGCGTATTGCCGCAATGACCGGTGTTACAGTCGCCATCGTAACAATGCTATTTTACGCGTTCTCTAATAACCCCTCACTTGCACTGGCGCTCTGTTTATTAGTCGGCCCACTTGGTATGGTGATGCCCAGCATCAATGCGATGATGTCGCGTCGTACACCATTAGATTCACAAGGCGAACTACAAGGCTTTAACGGCAGCATAATGGCACTATCATCGCTGGTTGCCCCGCTTATCTATAACACCTCTCTATCTCACTTCACCTCAGAACAAAGCAGCGTCTATTTCCCTGGGGCATCATTTCTAATAGCCGCCGGACTCGCAGCCCTAACGCTACTGTTACTCTTTCTGCTGAAACCCGCATCCAACATTGGGCCAACACAAAAGTCGAGTAAACCTGCGCAAAGATCATGAACCCTAACTAGGATGCATGACTTCATTCCTGTTACTATTTGCGCACTAGACATTCCCAAGCGATGCCATTGGTAAACGACGGGCAGAGCCCTAGCTATATTTTTTATTGAACCTTTGCAAAGTTAACCAAGCTATCATGAATATCAATGGGAATAGCACCGGCAGGTATTGCCAAATTGTTCCAACCATTGCGGAAGGTAACGCTTGCTCCTGGCCAAAAAAGAATGAGCCGGCTGCGATAAAGAACGACATACACATACGCCATAAATGGCGAGACACTCTCAATGCGCCTGAAATTTTACGGCGAATAATAACGCGCACATCACCTATAGCAGCACACGTTCCCACAACTATAAATAATACAAACGCCTGTGGCGGAGACCCATCCACAGTACCCGAAGGGTCGCTGAGCCCTTCAAACATAAACCAACTCCCTGCTGCAACGACGAACAGAGCAACAGCCAACCCGATGTATTCGACAGGCCCAACGATAGGATTACGGCGGCGCGCCGCTAACCAAGCTGTTGCCAAAAGGTAGAGTGCCAAGATACCAGCCACAAAATTCGGGCGCTGACCATGTTCAATAAACGGCGCAACTCCAGCGCCAATTAGATAGGAAACAAACATTGCAAAGAAAAACACTCTACCCGCAATTAGATGCAATCGCCTGCCCTTTCTAGCAAGCATCGCAATAACCCCGGAGACAAGACCCAAGGCACCACCACCGATGTGCATGTACAGCAACGCATCCGCGCCTAATCGCATCCATAACGGAGCGTCAGCGTCTACCTCCAGTTGCGCTCCTAGCAGCGGCGTAAGACCTGCGAAAACTAATATGGATAACACCACAACAGCCACTATTGTTCGAATCATCATTGTGCTCTCATCGACAACATGCTCGCCGCATCAGCAAACAGGTTTAATCCAAACTTCCAGAAAAACTCAATTACTAACAAGCTATAACAAGCTCTCAATAAGTAACGATGCGTTAAGAATACTTCATGCATTGGCTGTCTCTAACGCTCTTGCGCGGTCAGGTTGAGCTCATTAATTCGAATAGGTATATTAGCAATCACACCAACCCACACAATGACCGTTGGTTACGCAATATGTGACTAAACGTAACAGGAGATCATTTTTGGTTGAGCCTACTATTTCGGCCGGGCTTGTTTCTGGTTTTCTAGATTTTGCATCGAGCCAAGGTGCGGATCGCGCACAACTAGCGGAACAAGCAGGAATCCCAATAGAACAGATCGATGACCCTGATAAACGGATACCCCTTAGCCGATTTATTAAAGCGATGAAGTTGGCTAAAACCATAACGGGGAATCCTGCTCTGGCTTTGCACTACGGCGAAGAAATTGCTATGTCGGAGGTTTCAATTTTGGGCTTAATTATGGAAGCCTCTGCGACAATGGGCGAAGCCTTCGCTCAGTTGCAGCGTTATGGGCGCCTAGCCATTGAAAACGTCGATAAGACAGCTGATTCTCGTTTTGAACTTGTTCAGGAAGGTGGCCAGTTATTCATGGTTGATATGCGAGAGTATCCAAGCGATTTTTCAGCACTAACAGAGGAGGCGTTTGTTCGCTTAACCTG
>CALKRK010000050.1 GCA_937989675.1 uncultured Arenicella sp.
ACATTTTCAACGCATCGAGCACACAGCTCAGGGTGTTTATCTATCTGACCTACTTCAGGCTGACGATGCCAACAACGTACACATTTTTCATCGTCAGACGGTGTAACTCGAATCTTCAAGCCACGATCACAACTCACGGCATCAGCAGGCGCTTCTTCAAGTGACTTAGCCGATGCCCCAGACGTTATGAGCACAAAACGCAGCTCTTCGCCAATCACCTCGAGCAACTCCAAATTCGCAGAGCCAGCGTAGATATCAACCTTCGCATCCAGCGAAGAGCCAATCTCGCCCTTGCCCCTTACTTCTTCGATTTCCTTACTAACGGTGTTACGAAATTCAATAATATTGCCCCACAGCTCATCAGCCTTTTTATCAACTGGGAACTGATCCAAAACGTCGTAGCGTGTCGCAAACAAGACTGATGCCTCTCGCTCACCGTTCATATGCCCCCAGATTTCCTCTGCGGTAAAACTAAGAATGGGTGCCAATGACCGAACTAAACTTTCAAGAATATGCTGCATCGCCGTTTGTGCTGACAATCGGGCACGCGATGAAGCTTGAGTTGTATACAGACGGTCTTTTAAGATATCGAGATAAAACCCGCCCATATCAACCACACAAAACTGGTGTAAGCGCTGATAGATCAAATGAAATTGATAATTCTCATAGGCTTCCTCGATTTGCGTCTGCATTTTCGCGGCAAGACGCACCGCCCACTGATCCAAACTTAAAAGTTCATCATAAGGCAGCGCTTGCTCCGGCTCAAAACCGTCAAGGTTGCCCAATAGATAACGCGCAGTATTTCGAATTCGGCGATAAGACTCACTGGTTCGCTGCAAAATTTCCTTAGACAAGCTCATTTCTGACTTGTAGTCAGTCGCCGCTACCCACAACCTAAGCACATCAGCGCCCAAGCTGTTAATAACTTCCTGCGGCGCAATCACATTGCCAAGCGACTTAGACATCTTCCGCCCGTCTTTATCTACCACGAAACCATGCGTTAAAACGGAATGATAAGGCGGCTTACCATTGTTCATCGCTACACTAGAAAGCAAGCTAGACTGAAACCAACCGCGGTGCTGATCAGAGCCTTCGAGGTATAAATCCGCTGGGAAATTAAGTTCCTCGCGAGCATTAATCACACTGTTGTGGGTTACGCCTGAATCAAACCACACATCCAGCGTATCAAGTACCTTGTCATAATCGTCAAGCGCATCACCCAATAACTCCGAATCGTCTAAGTCATACCAAGCCTGAATACCACTTTGCTCGATACGTTGAGCCACCTGCTCCATAAGAGCTGGCGTATCCGGGTGCATTTCACCGGTTTCTTTATGCAGGTAAATAGCAATCGGCACACCCCAGTTACGCTGGCGTGAGACACACCAATCCGGGCGGTTTTCAACCATAGTCTGAATACGGGCCTTTCCCCAGCTAGGTTCCCAGCTAACTTCGTCTATGGCTTTAAGCGCCTTAAAACGTAAAGCGTTTTCACCTTTCAGATGTTCCATACCAATGAACCATTGTGCCGTAGCGCGGTAAATCATCGGTGTTTTGTGCCGCCAACAATGCGGGTAGCTGTGTTCGTATTCGACGTGCATTAACAAAGCACCACGTTCTTCCAATACTTCAACTACATGCGGATTAGCCTTAAATACAAACTCGCCAGCGAACAACTCTGTGGATTCAAGAAAGGTGCCGTTTGACCCAACCGGATTGTTAACCGGAATATTGTATCGCTTGCCAACGGCGAAATCTTCGCCACCATGTGCTGGTGCGGTGTGAACGGCGCCAGTGCCAGCCTCCGTCGTTACATGATCACCAAGAATTATTGGTACCTGCTTATCATAAAACGGATGGTTCAAGCGCAACAATTCAAGGTCTGAGCCTGAGAAACGCGCGAGCACAGTGTGCTCATCGCCCAACTCATAACGACTCAGCGCTGATTCCATAAGTTCTTCCACTAACACCAACTGCTCTTCACCAACCTCAACTAGCACGTAGGTCAGCTCAGGGTGCAGAGATACGGCTTCATTAGCAGGTAATGTCCAAGGCGTTGTTGTCCAAATAACGACGCTCGGGGTTTTCAGAACCTCCGCATCAATCGATACTCGCGCAGCGAAATCAGCGGTATCGGCTACTGTGAATTTAACATCGATCGCCGGCGAAACTTTATCTTGATATTCGACTTCGGCTTCGGCGAGCGCAGACGCACATGCAGGGCACCAATAGACCGGCATTAAGCCATGATACAAATGCCCCGACTCCACAATTTTAGACAAACTTCGAACCGTATCCGCTTCCGTTTTATAGTCCATAGTGAGGTAGGGATTTTCCCAGTCACCCTGAACGCCTATGCGAATAAAATCCTTTTTCTGCCCTTCAACTTGACGAGCGGCGTATTCTCGGCATTTTTGACGAAAAGCCTTCTTATCAATTTTTTGGCCTGCTTTACCATGTTTCTTTTCAACTTGAATCTCGATCGGTAAGCCATGGCAATCCCAACCTGGAATATAAGGCGCACGATAGCCCGCTAAATTCTTCGACTTAACAATAATGTCTTTGAGAATTTTCTGCATTGCATGGCCGGTATGAATATTGCCATTAGCGTAGGGAGGGCCGTCATGCAAAATAAACGGTTTGGCATCAGCGCGCTGCTTCTGAAGCTCGTAATACACATCAAGCTCAGCCCATTTTTTTAGGATTTGGGGTTCTCGATTTGGCAGCCCGGCTTTCATCGGGAAAGCCGTCTTTGGCAGATTGATTGACTCTTTATATTGGCTGCCGGGTTTCTCTTTGCTCATCTTAATGCGTGCGTATCTTGGTCGTGTTGGCGGTAAAAGTAAAATGCAACGAAACTAATTACGCCACATAAATTCAATCGCCTATTTTATGTCACTTATGCGCGCATCACCATTGAGAAGAGCCCCCAAAAGCCCATTTTTATCCGATATTTATCAATTGCCCGACAAAAACCTTCGTGCGGTCTCGGCATCCTGACTGATTTGCTTGCGAAGCAGATCAACGGAGTCAAATTTTTGCTCATCACGAATTTTTTCTACAAAGCGAACTTCTAGCTCCTCGCCGTAAATATCCGCGTCAAAATCAAACAAATGAACCTCTAGGCGATTCTCCCTACCATCAACCGTTGGCCGTTTACCGACATTCGCCACACCGTCATGTTCGCTATCATTCAAACTCGCGACCACGGCATACACTCCCTTCACCGGTAATACCACGTCGGGCAACACGATATTGGCGGTTGGATAATCCAAAGTTCGGCCAAGCTGCTGGCCTTTTGAGACACTCCCGGCAATTGTATAGGGCCGGCCTAACAACTTCTCTGCAAGCGCAAAATTGCCCCCCGAAAGCGCATCACGCACACGACCACTGCTCACCCTCTGCCCAGCGAGTTCAAATGTGTCATGCGCGATAACAGAGAACCCCTGTTGATT
>CALKRK010000051.1 GCA_937989675.1 uncultured Arenicella sp.
CGCGTCGTGCAGCGCATCTTCGGCAAGTTGCAAATCGCGGCATTGGTTGACCAATGCCGCGATGAGACGCCCAGAGTTAGCTCGATAAAGCTGCGCTAACTCTTTGTGGAAATCGGGCATCGAAGGGAGGAGTTCTGGATATGTTTAGTCATCAAAAACGACAATTGGTCGAACTTCGATGCTTCCGTAGCGCGCTGTCGGTATTTGCGACGCCCACTCCACGGCTTCATCCAGATCTTTGCAATCCAGTAAATAGTAGCCGCCAAGTTGTTCCTTAGTTTCTGCAAATGGCCCGTCGGTTACTACTTTTTTTCCGTCACGCAGTTGCACAGAGGTGGCTGTAGAGATGGGTTGCAGAGCATTGCCTCCAACCATAACACCAGCGGCCTCCGCGCGTTGACCAAATTCACCGTATTGTTGAATCAATGTTTCCCAATCGACGTCGTCCGCGCCTTCGGTTGAATAGATAAGTGCTAAGAATTGCATATTTTTTCTCCATGTATTGTGAGTTGATGAGGCCAAAAAAGTCTGACTTCACCTATCAGTCGAATAAAGTAGTCTATTTTCGACACTTTTGTTAAAAAAAAGAGTGTTATTTTTGGCGAAGCTTTATAATTCAGGGTCACGCGCCAGATATTAGTTTGGCGTTTTTTAACAATACTGAGTTTAAGTTTCGGAGATAAGGCAATGTCGTTTGATGATCGTGATGGTTTCATCTGGATGGATGGTGAATTTGTAGATTGGCGCGAGGCGAAAGTCCATGTGTTAACACATACATTACATTACGGTGTCGGTGTCTTCGAAGGTGTGCGTGCTTATGCGACTGATCAAGGCCCGGCTATTTTTCGTTTGAATCGGCATACTGATCGCTTGTTGCAATCAGCCAAAATCATGGGCATGGCAATTCCTTTCTCGGTTGAAGAAATGAACGCGGCGCAATGTGAAATTGTACGTAAAAACGAATTGAATTCCGCTTACCTGAGGCCGATGGCATTTTATGGTTCGGAAGCTATGGGGCTGCACGCCAAGGGGCTGAAAGTTCACCTGAGTATTGCCGCATGGGAATGGGGCGCGTATTTAGGTGACGAAGCGCTGGAAAATGGTATTCGGATAAAGACTTCTTCCTTTAACCGTCATCACGTTAATAGCACGATGGCGAAAGCCAAGACTAACGGCCACTACACCAATTCAATTATGGCGCTGCAAGAAGCTGAGAACGCGGGCTATGACGAGGCGTTGATGCTAGACACAACCGGTTACGTCGCTGAAGGCAGCGGAGAAAATATATTTATCGTGCGCCGTGGCAAGGTGTATACACCGTCGTTGACTTCGGCGCTCGAAGGAATCACGCGCGACACTATTGTTGAATTGTTGCAAGATGATATGGGCCTAGAAGTGATCGAAAAGCAGATCACGCGAGATGAAGTTTATACCGCCGATGAGGCGTTTTTCACAGGTACGGCCGCTGAAGTTACTCCGATCAACTCTTTGGATGACCGGGTAATTGGGCATGGTAAACGTGGTGAAGTAACAACGGACATTCAGCGTCGCTATTTCGACGTAGTGAACGGCAAAAATAAGGATCGACTCGACTGGTTGACCTTCGTTTAGATTGTTGTAGAGGGCTTGGTGTTTGTTAACGGCAAAGTCTGGCACTAAGCATTGGAAATGACCGGTCAAAAAAAATACCTAATTATCGGCCCATCTTGGGTCGGTGATATGGTGATGGCGCAAAGCTTGTTTATTGACATCAAATGGCGTGAACCTGAATCGCAAATTGATGTGCTTGCTCCGGCATGGACAGCGGCATTGGTTGATCGCATGCCAGAGGTGACTGAGCTAATCGCTGGTAACTTTAATCATGGCAAGCTCAGCTTTTCTGAACGCGTGCGATTAGGTAAGTCATTGCGCTCTCGGCGTTATACGCACGCCATTCTTTTGCCTAATTCGCTGAAATCCGCATTGGTGCCTTTGGTCGCTAAAATCCCGACTCGAGTTGGCTGGTTGGGCGAGCAACGTTGGGGCTTTTTAAACGACATTCGCAGGCTTGATAAAGCCGCTATTCCCATGACCGTGCAGCGCTTTATCGCCTTAGGTTTGCCTAAAGGCGCGCCGGTAAAGGAGATTGAAGATGTGCCAAAGCCTTTATTGCAGGCGGATAAAAATCAGGTAGATCAGGTTCTTGCTAAAAATGACTTAAACACAGATAAACGTGTACTAGCGTTGTGCCCAGGTGCGGAGTTTGGTGCTTCTAAACAGTGGCCTGTAGAGCATTACGCCGACGTTGCTAAACACTATTTGGCGAACGGTTGGCAAGTTTGGTTAATGGGTTCTGAGAAAGATGTCGATGCTTGTGAGCAGATTAACCGTTTGAATGGCGAGCAATGCCACACCCTTGCCGGTAAAACGTCATTGCCTGAAGCTGTTGATCTGATGTCACTGGCTTCTTTGGTGATAAGCAACGACTCTGGCTTGATGCATATTGCTGCCGCTCTACAAAAACCTCTAGTCGCCGTTTACGGCTCGACCGACCCCGGTCATACGCCGCCTCTCAGTGAAAATCATGTTATCGCTCGCCTTGAGTTGGATTGCAGCCCTTGCTTTAAGCGTGAATGC
>CALKRK010000052.1 GCA_937989675.1 uncultured Arenicella sp.
TCAGCCATTTCATCTGGCATCGCCCACATGCCTTTGCCAATTTGAGCCGTTCTGGAGAAGCCACACTCTAGGCCAATATCTACATTCCAATCCTCATAAGCGCTAATCCAAGGCTGCTGCTTGATCTCGGCTTTAGGGGCCATGGCGCCCAGCAACATGCTGGTGTGGATTTCGTCACCGGTGCGATCTAAAAAACCGGTATTAATAAACACAACACGATCTTTCACCTGACGAATACACTCTTTAAGGTTTACCGTAGTGCGGCGCTCTTCATCCATAACACCGATTTTAATAGTGTGACGAACTAAACCAAGCTCATCTTCAACTCTATCAAACAGCGTATTGGCAAAGGCCACTTCTTCCGGGCCATGCATTTTCGGCTTAACTATGTAGACACTACCCGTTCGAGAATTTCGGTGTTCACCGTGGCCTTCCAAATCATGCTTAGCGATTAGCACGCTGATCATGGCATCCATAATGCCTTCTTGAATCTCATTGCTCTGGGCATCAAGAATCGCGGGATTAGACATCAAATGACCAACATTACGGCAGAACAACAAGGAACGCCCGTGCAAAACAAGCTCAGTTCCATCGAGAGCGGTATAGCGCTTGTCGGCCTCAAGGCTTCTCGTCAGCGTTTGCCCACCCTTATTAAAGCTTTCAGTTAAATCGCCCTTCATCAACCCAAGCCAGTTTCGATAAACGCCCACTTTATCTTCAGCGTCAACGGCCGCGACCGAATCTTCAAAGTCTTGAATTGTGGTTAAAGCCGCTTCAGTGGTCAGATCTTTAACCCCGGCTTTATCAGTTTGGCCAACGACTGAGGAGGCATCAATTTCAATCGCCAGGCGCAAACCATTGTGAGTTAGCAAAATTGATGTCGGATTGCTGGCATCTCCCTGATAGCCTAGGCATTGTGAGGGCTCACTTAAAACACTTTGTTCTCCATTCTCCAGAGTGGCCAACAAACCATCATCATTGAGCTGGTACTTAACAACCTCTGCGTGCGAACCGCTAACTAGTGGCCAATACGCATTCAATAAATCACGACCATATTGAATCACCTTTGCGCCGCGAACGGGGTTATAGGCGCCGATTTTCTTGGCTCCGCCTTCCTCGGATATCGCGTCTGTACCATACAGCGCGTCGTACATACTACCCCAACGCGCGTTGGTCGCATTTAGTGCAAAACGGGCATTTGAGGTAGGCACAACAAGTTGCGGTCCAGCTTGCCTGGCTATCTCAGCATCAACATTCTTAGTACCAATTTCAAAGTCGTCGCCCTCTTCTACCAGGTAACCAATATCGCTGAGAAACCGCTTATATTTACCTGCCTCGAATGATGCACGATTCGCCTGGTTCCAACTATCTATTTGCTCCTGAAGCTCGTCTCGTTTCGCAAGCAAACTTCTATTCATAGGTGTCAAATCACCGATTACCGACGCCAGAGAGGCCCAAAAACCTTCCGCCGTTATGTTAAGACCAGGCAAAACTTCCGTTTCCACAAACTCGGCCAGAATGGGGCTAACTTTCAATGAAGATCGCTCAATATACGTACTCATAGAACATTCTCTAAATGCTTATCAACGGGTAAAATCCGTTTGTTTTTAAAGGGAAAAGCGTTGTAATGTTTCTCAATAGAAACAAGATTGAAACGAAGTTTACACTCGCAATCGACTAATCCGTCTGAATGGCTATTATTCGGCTAATGAATAGTAAGCCCAATCGCTAGAAAAATGGTGAATATTCGCACCATTATTCAATAAGCGAATGATAATCATACAGTTTCGCTTATTTCTCTACCCGTGCTTCAAGGATATCGTAGCGTCATCAGAAACAAATCGGTGCTAGCGCACACTATTCCACGAAGACTAATGAACCATATTGTAAATAAGCAGGAGATGAAGATGTCTACCTACAAGCAAGAAATAGAATCAACTGAACGTCTAATTGATGATAATGGCTCATCTTGGGCGGGTATCAACCCGGAATACGCGGCTCGCATGAAGCTACAAAACCGCTTTCAAACCGGCTTAGAAATCGCCAAATACACCGCTGGCATCATGCGCAAAGACATGGCGGAGTATGACGCTGATTCAGCGCAATACACCCAATCCTTAGGTTGCTGGCACGGCTTTATTGCACAGCAAAAAATGATCGCCGTAAAAAAGCATCACGGCACGACTAGCAAGCGCTACTTGTATCTGTCTGGCTGGATGATTGCCGCCCTACGTTCGGAATTTGGCCCTCTGCCAGATCAATCGATGCACGAAAAAACAAGCGTTCCAAAACTGATCGAAGAACTGTATACCTTTCTTCGCCAAGCCGACGCTCGTGAATTACGACACCTGTTTAAAGAACTAGACGCAGCACGCGCAGCTGGCAATACAGCGCTAGCCGCCGAAGTTCAGCACCACATAGATACCTTTGAGACACATGTTGTTCCAATCATTGCCGATATCGACGCTGGCTTTGGTAATGAAGAGGCCACTTATTTGTTGGCTAAACAAATGATTGAAGCCGGTGCCTGCGCAATTCAAATTGAAAACCAAGTTTCGGATGAAAAACAGTGCGGCCACCAAGACGGAAAAGTGACTGTACCGCATGCAGACTTTCTCGCCAAAATCCGCGCAGTACGCTATGCATTCTTAGAGCTCGGCGTAGATGACGGTGTTATTGTTGCGCGTACCGACTCCTTGGGTGCTGGTTTGACCAAGCAGATTGCGGTTACTACAGAAAAAGGCGATATCGGTGACTTGTACAACTCGTATTTAGATTGCGAGGAGCTAACACCAGGCCAAATGAGTAACGGCGACGTTGTTATTCATCGTGATGGCAGCCTAGTTAAACCAAAGCGCTTACCAAGCGGACTATTCCAATTCAAACCCGATACTGGCGAAGATCGTTGCGTATTAGACTGCATTACTAGCTTGCAAAACGGCGCTGACCTTATTTGGATTGAAACTGAAAAACCACATGTTGGCCAAATTGGCGGCATGGTTAACCGCATCCGTGAAGTGGTGCCAAACGCAAAGTTAGTTTACAACAACTCACCATCATTCAACTGGACGCTCAGCTTCCGCCAGCAGGCTTATGATTTAATGACTGATGCCGGTGATGATGTAAGTGAATACAACCGTGATGAACTGATGGACGTTAAGTACGACGGCTCTGAATTAGCTGACCGCGCTGACGAGATGATTCAAAACTTCCAGCGCGATGGTGCGCGTGAAGCCGGTATTTTTCACCACTTAATCACGCTACCAACGTATCACACCGCTGCATTGTCAACTGACAACCTAGCGCAAGGCTACTTTGGTGAAGAAGGCATGTTGGCGTATGTAAAAGGTGTTCAGCGTAAGGAAATCCGTCAGGGGCTGGCTTGCGTTAAGCATCAAGACATGGCTGGTTCGAACATCGGTGATGATCACAAAGAATACTTCTCTGGCGACGCGGCACTCAAAGCCGCCGGCGAAGACAATACTATGAACCAATTTGGCTAATGTGGAGTTAGCACAAAGAAGGGAGCAAAAGGAATCGCTTCGTGGAGCTGAAAAGGCGGCTGGTATTTACCAGCCGCCTTTTCTTTTTTAGCTTATATATTTTAACGAGATGGCGGCCGAGGAATCAGCGTTGAAGTAGACGATAGATAGCGTTGAAACTCCAGGTCATGTCCCCACCGTTGCTGCGCCTTGGCCGCCAGTAATGGAATACCGCTCACTCGAGTCAATAACAAGAAAACAAAGATTGGAGATATGAGTGTCACCCATTGCCAACCGCTTAAGATGGGCATCGCCATAATTGCCATACCGCACCAAAGTACGATTTCACCGAAGTAATTCGGGTGCCTTGACCAGGACCATAAACCGGATGAAATAAACCTACCTTTATTCTTGGGGTTGCGCTTGAACGCGCGCTTTTGAGCATCAGCAATAACTTCTATCAAAAAGCCAAGTAACCATATGGCAATACCAATTTTCCCTAGCCACTCGAGAGGAACCTTGTTGTTACTGGTGATAATGGCCAGCGCGCAAGCGGCAGTTAATAAAGCCCAAAGCGCCTGCATGGTCCAGGCCGATAAAAATCGCAATGGATGAACTTTAATGTCATCAAAACGGTCATCGTGGCCATCTTTACTGATACGCATAAATAAAAACGTACCCAAACGCAACGCCCACACCACAACCATCAGTGCGGCCAAAATTGAACGAGTATCTAAGCTGCTCGCCAACATCACCGCAAGTGCAATAATAGAGAGATAAGTAAGGCTACCTACCAAATCGTAGTATCGCTCTGACTTGGCCTGATTCGCCGGTATGAAAGCGAGCCAATTCACTAGAAAAGCCAGCAACCCACACAGAGCAAAAACAGGAATCGGACCTATTCTCGCGCCCTGACTACCGCCAGCTAAACAAACGCCACCCGCAATTAGTACACACACGAGAATGGTAACAATAATGGAAGTGTTAGATCTTTGCATAAAAATTAGCCAATTGTTTCGATTCTTTATTTCACCAGCTAAGGAGGATAACAGCCAAGGTAAAAGACCGAGTTGACAAAACTAACACCTTACCTCTCTATGTCGGTATGAAAATCAGCAATCTGAGCGACCTAATACCAGTTTATTACAAACTATTTAGTCAGAATCTTAGCCGATGTGGCCACAATGATGCGTTCAAAAAACGAAAGCCAAGGTTTCCAAGCCATCGCTAATAATTTGGATAGAAAAACCAGTAAAAACCAGAGAATATCGAGATCTATCAATCTACAAAACAAACAGACTATCTCGATATTAAATCAAAGGTATCCCATACCAACCGGGCTGGACATCGTTTCGGACACATCAGGAACGCTAGCACCGCCACTATTGATTTCATCGGCCACTTCAATCAAAGTATCCATAATTTTGCGAGTACTTTCATCAGGTATCCAGCCTGATACGGCAACCGCGCTATGCGCTGGTTTCCCGACGGGTACAGCCACAGTGTGTTGCTCATCTTTCACCAGTAACCTGACAAAGCCCTGATCCCGTATCGTTTTTAGGTCATCAAGTAGTGGAGCAATACCGCTTGGATACCTAGGAATATCTTTGCCATCGTATAGAGCATAAATTGAATCGTCACTCAATTGTGACAACAATGCCATTCCAATGCCTCCAAGAGTCGCGGGATAAAGACCAATTCGACCGATCGCATCGGCTTCATGCATAGATGGGCGAGCGTGGTACAAATAGCTAACATTGTCGCGCCACAGTACACCCATAGCGACCGTGTGCCCAAAACGACGCAATTTGCTTAAAGCGGGGAGCGCTTTTTGTACAAATCCAGAAGCAAACATGGATTGCGCAGCCAACACCGTCATACCTGGCCCGGAAACGTATTTCCGGTCAGGTGTTTGCCGCGCAATATCCAAATAGGCGAGAGTCTTGAGTAAACGGTTAACGCGAGTTGGCTCAAAAGAAAGACGCCTAGATAGCTCAAGCCCGCCTACCGGTTCACTGGAAATTGCCAGTGCCTGCAAAACCGCAATTCCGTCGATCAGACTTCGGTTTGGTTGGGCGCCAGCGGATCGTTTTTTTGCCATATCAAGTCTATTCTTTTATTCCCGTCATATTCTTCTGACAACCATCATAGATCATACCGCTAAAAATTTGATCTATATACTGCATTCGGTTAGACCTCGAATATTTAATCACTGAGTTTTTTAATTGTAACGGCAGGCCCAGGTTGCTGGCTATTATCAAGGCTGGATACCGTATAGTTTACATTTTGGGAGTCATCTAAACTAAGACCGTCAAGCACAATAAAACCGGACTGAGCCAAGCGAGTATCGACAACCTGTTCAGTGTTTTCACCTGATATTGTTACTCGGTAGCCAGAGGCGCGATCCACTGGAGTCAAACCAAGAATAACACCATCCTCAGTGGGAATGACATACGCATCTTGAGGAGCTGAAAGCCCATCTTTGCCAGGCAATTGAACTGAATATTCATCTGTCCAGTCACTGTCCACGCTGCCAGTGACTAAACGCCGCATTCTAAAATAATGTTTTTCACCCTCTTTAATTGCTGGAATACGCGTTGCTCCGTGTGTCTCGATTAAATGTCGTCGCTTATAGACGCCTGCCTCTAAACCATATTCAATTTCATACCGAAAGTCCTTGCGATGTGCTGAGAACCCAATAAAAAAGGCATCTTGTTTCGCCGAGGTCTCCCAGATAACCGGGGGCAACTCATCATTATCAGTAGCCACGTTGCCGGCCGCACTGGTCGCCTTGCTTTTACCCGCGTTATTTATTGCCACCAACTCAACCTTATAAGATTTATTCGGCTGCAACTCTGGCATTTCAATAAAATCATTAATACTCGTATCACTGACCATTTTGTTGCCATCTTGATCCGTTAGTATCAACTGATGTTCATCAGCAATAGCTGATTTTTCAAACAACACTAAAATAGTATCAATTGAGGAATGTACGCTGCGAATTACTGGAGCCTTAGGCGCCTTGTAGTCATCATGTTTAGATAAAACCACGTAGCCAGCGGGGTCGATAAGGTGCGCAGAGAATTTCGCAAAACCCTTCCCGTGATCGATGGTATACGTTGATACTGAGCTGTCGGGCTTTATGGTAGGCAGGCTAACGCTGCCAGCCGAAATTGTATTGCCATCCAAATCTCTACCGGTCCAGACTATGCGATACCCCTTAAGCGTAAAGGACGGAAAGCTATTTATGCTTCTCGGTTCAATCGATACTTCGTGGCCAGTACTCTTTCTGCTTACGTCCATCGACTCCACCGGAGCAAAAAAGTTTTGTACCCGCTTGAACGAACGTTTGGGCGTTCGAAACGCGGTCACGACCCCCCAACTTCTATTCTCTGACAAAGGCGTCGTCCACGTTGCCTTTTCATCACGCCAATTGCTGCGGTAATCGCTAAACGCAAAAAGTGACGTCCCAACTAAATACGGATACTTCTTAAGGCCACCCATCATTTCTTCTGGGTCCATGACTGACAAATTAGGGTCTTCAGAATCAAGTTGACGGCCAATTTCAGAAAAGAATATCGGTTTACCAGGCTGATATCCTCGCACCACTTTTAAACGCTCTTCATGATCATTGTATTTATTAAACATCACAATGTCTGAGAAGCTAGTCGGGTCATTAGCTTGAAAGTCAGCCGAATAGGAAATATAGACGGCAAGCCTTGTAGGGTCTAGTTTTCTAGCATGCTCCGTGGCTGTTTTTACATACTCGATCGCTTTAGGATTTTTATGTAAATCACCAATTTCATTACCAACACTCCAGGCCACAACGGATGGATGGTTGTAGTGATCGTCCACCATACGTTCTAGCCAGAGTTTAGGCAATGGGTGGTCGGGGTCTACCAATCTGTCTTTGCCCCATAGACCAACTTCTTCTACCAATAAAAAGCCAACTTCGTCTAAGTAATCTAAATATTCTTTTGGCAGTGTTGGGCCAGACAAACGTGCAAAATTTGCGTTAAGAGATTTTAGTATATCAACATCTTCTTTGATGCGTGACAACGGCAAGGCATTACCATCGAATCGGTCTTCTGGCACCATATTGAAACCAACCAATCTTACAGCTTCACCGTTCAAAAATAGCTGCTCGCCTTTTACTTCTACCTTACGAATGCCGAAGCGATCTTTCTCCAAATGAATCTCTTGGCCTTCTAACCTCAATATCGCTTCAATAGAATACAGATTAGGCTCGTTAAAATGCCAAAGTGCCACCAATTCAGGTGAAAGCTCAAGTTCCGAGTCAATTTCAGTCATTTCGCCCGCGACAACGCGTTGTTTGTCTAAGGAGTGACTAGCGACAACCACACCTTTTCGCAGAATGTTCAAATCAATACCCACTTGCGAACTGTCTATTGAGCTCGACACTCTGGTTTTCACGCCAATATGCGCGCTGCCCTGTTCAAGATCAGGCGTTGCCGTAACGTGCACTCGCTCAATTCTTGTTTGTGGCGTTATCTCTATATAAACTGGGCGACGTATTCCGCCCCAGTTCCATACCGCACCTCGCTTAACTCTATTATTAACCCGGACAACAAGCGTATTTTCTCCCTGCTTTTTAAGGACATCTTCTATCTGAAAACTGAACGGAATAAACCCTAGCTGACTCTCTCCTAGTTTCGAGCCATTCAACCATATTTCGGAGTCGTGATACACACTATCAAACACCAAGCGAGCCCCTTTACCATCCCAATCAGAACCGGTAGAAAAGCTTGTGCGGTACCACGCATCACCGGTGTAATCATGATATTGATCATACACATCCCAAACTCCGGGAACAGAGATACTGTCCCATTGAGCGGTATTAAATTCAGGCTTCCACCATTGCTGCCCCCCCCCTTTTTTGTATGGGTCAATCTGAAAAGACCAGTCGCCAGCTAGAGAATACGTTTTGGTCTCGATCTGCTCTTTTACAGCTCTCTCCTGCGCCTGAGTCAATAGGCTAATGAGGAATAAACTTAGAAATGCGACTACTGCAAGACTCCTATTAAGCCTTCGAATAAACACTGATATGGTTCCTATATACATTAGTTCCTACCTTTTATGGTCTTTTTCTGGATTGATCTAGTTCAGCTTCTTAATAAAGTGCTTATAAAGCAATTTATTAAGAAGCTGAATCGCATTTGTTAGTCATGGAAACTCGCAGATAATAGCAAATTCAATTGTTATTCCAACCTAAATGTCAAAATATCGATAGAACAAATACTTTAATTATTGCTATAATAGCATTATATTGTCTTAGAACAATCAATAATTACTTATAAAGATAGCCACAAAATGACACCTATAAGGAGGGTTAAAATGACAACCAAAACCAACTTTCATCAAAAGAATTGGGACAGTATTAGGAAAGCCATAGTAACAACAGCCGCAGCACCACTCTTTATTGCATCCTTTCCTACCTACTCTCAAGAAAGTGAAGACATAAAAAGTGCGGACAATGATTCACCTGTCCTTGAAAGTATCGTTGTGACAGGTATACGTAGGAGCTTAACCGAGGCGCGCGACCTAAAACGCACCACCAACCAATTCATTGACGCCGTTGTTGCCGAAGACATCGGAAAGCTACCTGATAACAATGTAGCGGAGTCATTGCAACGCGTTTCAGGAATTCAGCTTGACCGAGGTATTGGTGAAGGTACGTCAGTGTCGATCCGAGGTATTCGAAATAATGTGGTTTTACTGAATGGTCGAGAGATCTTTGATGCCGGTGGTCGAGGCGGACAAGGGCCAGATACGCTAGGTACGTCAACCTATGGTCTTTTGTCCCTAGTACCATCCGAATTAATTTCGCGTTTAGAAGTCACAAAATTAGCTGGTGCGGATGAAATAGAGGGTGCTATAGGTGGTACCATCAATATTGTTACGGCAAAGCCACTTGACTCTCCGGGCTTCAGAGCTTCAGGAAGCGTGGGCACAAGATATGGTGACCTAAGTGGCGAAGCAAACCCAAAGGCGTCGTTTTTGGTCTCTAATACCTTCGCCGATGATACCTTTGGCATTTCACTAAGTGGTTCATACAGCGACAATAATTATAGAGAAGACGGTTTCAACACCTTTTCTGGATATACTCGCCTTGAAAACGGCTTAAATTTCACTGACCTGAATTCCTTTAATGCTGTAACCGGCCCGGATGGACTGTTACTTAACCCAGACCCAAATGGCGACGGGGTAAACGGAATTGTCCATCAAGATCCGCGTTACTGGCAAATCAATGATGGCCGAGAGCGAACTGGTTTTAACCTAAATGCCCAGTGGCTACCCAATGAAGCTATGGAGCTAAATTATGACGTGCTCTATTCAAAGGTTGAGTCTCAACGAGACAGATACTGGCTCGGTGTGTTCGTGCCTTTTGGTCGAATCGAAAACGCCGTGCTTAGCGATAATGAAGTGTTGATTAGTGGTATTTCAAACCGCCCTCAGCAGACGAATGTAGAATATGCCGACTTTGAATCAGAAGTTGTTTCTCAGGCACTCACCTTCAACTGGGACATATCAGAAAACATTCGCTTAAACACAGAGCTTGCCATGTCGAGTTCTGAAAGCACAACACACCAAAACTTTTTCCGCTTGCAGGCCACCGAGCGCCCTCCTCTACCGTTTTCTTTTGTGCCAGAAATTCCTGAGTTCGGATTTAATGGCGGTTTGTTAAGCGACATCGACTCACTTCTGTTGACGATTTTATTTGATAGTCGAAGCGGATCGGAAACTGACAATACAGCACTGAGTTTAGATTTTGACCATTACATTAACGATGGCCTAAACCTTGAGTATGGGGCACGTTACTCAAAAGTCGAGACAGCATTTACATCCGACACCGTTGACTTGCGGCCAAACACACCCGCAGCCGGTTTAAGCCAATTTATTTCAACGTGGTCTAGCCCTGACTTCTTCGCAGGCGAAGCTCCAAGCGTTCCACGTTCCTACCTTGTTGGCTCAAACGTTTTAAGAAGTGCTGGCGGGGGCTGCGCCGCTTTGGAAAGCTTCTATCTCAACAACCCCGACCCAGCACAAAGAGACGCCTATCTAAATGGCGGAAATCCAGGTTTAGGTTGCGGAACTCATGCGGCCGAAACTGATACAGTTGAAGAAGAATTTCAGGCAATTTATGCAAAGCTTAATTTCACATCGGAATTAGGCTCTATACCGGTGTCTGGTAACGTTGGAGTTCGTTATCTCAATCGAGACCTTACCTCTACCGGCACGTTACTACTGGAAGGGTCTCCACCACAGCCCTTTGTTACCAAAAAAGACGACTCGACTGTACTACCGTCGGCGGTCGTGAAATTCGATTTAAACGACAATCTAGTTGCTAGAGCTGGCTATGCCAAAGTGCTTTCTTACCCAAGCTCAGGAAGCTTGAGAAACAATCTAACACTTTTTGGTAGTGGTGACGGCTTTGGCGGTTCACCAGAACTTGACCCGTTTGAAGCTGATCAATTCGACCTGTCACTGGAATACTACTTTTCAGAAGACGCGCTGCTTTCAGTAGCCTATTTCAAGAAGGAAATAGACTCTTTCGTTATCCAGCAAACAGACCGAGAAGTCATTCCTAACTTTGTTAACCCGGATGATGGCTCAAACCTAGGTTTGATCTCTCGCGGCGTCAACGGTGATGGTGGGTCGGTTGATGGAATTGAGCTGTCTTACCAGCAGTCTTTTTCAACATTACCCGCCCCATTAGACGGCCTTGGTATACAAGCAACGTATACAAACATTTCCAGCGACACTCCGTTTACCGACCCAAGCGGGCGTGTACTGCCTCAGCCAGGCTTATCCGAAAACAACATAAACGCAGTTCTGTATTGGGAAAAAGGCCCACTAGGAGCGCGCCTAGCTTATAACTGGCGTGACGAATACCTTGATCGCTTAGGTTTCAGTGGCTCAGGCATTTTTGCTGACTCTTATGACGATCTGGTATTTAGCGCGTACTACGATATTAATGACAGATTCACAGTATCGTTTGAAGCGACAAACTTACTGGATACTCGCCTTAAGCTTTTCAATACATCTACTGAGGCAACTCGTAGCATTGTGGAATTTGGGCCTTCCTATGCATTAACACTGCGCGGTTCTCTATAATTTTATTCTCTCCTATTCGAGAGCAGGCAATTTGTCTGCTCTCATTTTTTTATACCTAAAATTTGAAACACAACTACGGTCAAGCGTAAATTAAGGACATGATAGAGACACAATCGACTTTTTATACCTTCGAATGATCAAAAGCTATTAATTAAACCTCGCAGCCACCTATTAGACCTTCTAGTGGCAACCATTAGAATCGATAGGTAGTGTGAATAAAAACAACCTATATTGCGAATAACGACGCAGTACCAATTAACTATACAAAAAGTTTAGGCATTATTTTGACTACACAATTTTCGGGTGTTCTACCTGTGATACCCACCCCTTTTTCACAAGAAAACGAAGTAGACTTGGAGTCTTTAAAAAGTGTCGTGCAATACGCGACTGACAGCCACGCAAATGCGCTGGTTTATCCTGGTGTGGCTAGCGAAGACATTCAGCTAAGTGCGCAAGAACGTTTACAGTGCCTGACGGTTGTCACCGAAACAGCAGCAGGCCAGACACCAATCATCGCTGGAGTTAACTCAAACGAACCAGAAACCATGGTTGAGATGGCAGCATTAATGCGCCAACACGGAGCTGATGGCATCATGGCTATGGCGGTACCAAGCATGGTCGAAAAAGGCTACAAGTACTGGTTTCAAGCTATTTCAGACGCCACTGATGGCTTACCGATTATTCTGCAAAATCTATTTTCCCCCAGAGGTGCTGACCTCAGCGCTGACCAGATGATAGAACTGGCTAAAGACGTTGAAGCCATACGCTATGTTAAAGAAGAAGGCATTCCATCAGGACCAAAGGTGAGCGCCGTATTCAAAAATGCGGGAGATTATCTGGATGGCATTATTGGAGGCGGTGGCGCACGCTACGTGTTTGAAGAACTTGAACGTGGCGCAATAGCCACAATGCCGGCCATTGAGCTCTTAGAGCTTCATGTTGCTTTGCTTGAATCTTATCTGGCTGGTGAGCGTGATAAGACACTACGACTCTACCAACAAAGCCTAGCGATCCTGTTAATGCAAGCTCCATACCGAATGCGTTTAACCAAATTGATTCTTAAACACCGAGGAATTATCAAGACGGACGTCGTTCGCGAATCTCTTCCCGAGCTGGATGAATACTCTAAAAAGTTAATCTTAGAAATGTACCAACAGTTAGACCTAACTAACGTATCTAGTGGCATTGCTGATAACTGTATGGCTCTTAATCATGCATAACACCATAGAACATATTGATGTATTCGTTTTTGAACGAGAGCCTAATCAAGCCTACCTTGGTGATGTAAGCGATGGTGACATCCAGCTAAATGAGCACCATTTTGTGCGAAAATTCAATGGTACCGTCTACCCACTTCGTGATCGGTCAGTTGTTGTTCGAATTATCGACAAAGACGGTGTTATCGGTTGGGGCGAAACCTATGGATTAGTCGCCCCGAAAATTGTTGCCGCTCTGGTAGATGATTTGTTTGGGCCGTATCTAAAGTCACTTGATCCAATGTCCCCTGACAAAGTTTGGGATGCCTTCTATTCATTGCAACGTAATCGGGGTTATTGGGGTGGCTACCTTGCTGATACCTTTGCCGCCATTGATATTGCTCTGTGGGACTTATATTCGCGAGCGCAAGGCATCAGCATTCAAGCCGCGATTGGCTGCGCAGGTAACGGCAAGGTTCGAGCCTACGTATCCGGTTTACCCAAAAACACCACTGAGGAACGCGTAGAGCTTGCACAAGCATGGCAAGCAAAGGGGTTCGACCAACTTAAGATTCCCATTAGCGCTACTCAAGATGGTGACGTGCCAGGCGAATTTAATGCACTACGCAAGGCTCTTGGTGAAAAGCAGAAAATTGCGTTGGACATGCACTGGTGTAAATCCACCGAAGAAACAATCACTATCGAAAGTGCCATTCGCCCCTATAACCCTTGGTTTATTGAAGCGCCTACCTTGCCTGAAGATGTTGAAGCCCAAATACGCATAGGTCAATCAATGCCTACACCACTCGCCTTAGGTGAGGAATGGCGCACCGAATGGGATTACCGTCTGCGCAAAGACAGCTGCCGGATTGTACAGCCAGAAATGGGGCATACCGGAATCACGCAGTTTCTCCGCATTAGCAAACTAGCGCAAGCAAATAAAGCACTTGTTATGCCTCATGCCACTATCGGTATGGGCATATTTATGGCCGCAAGTTTAAGAGCCGCGCTGGCGGTAGACGCAGCCGCACATGAATTTCAGCACACGATTTACCATAGAAACGGGGCGTTACTCGAAGGTACTGCCTCTTGCGAAGAGGGCTACTTTGATATTCCTGACACCCCTGGCCATGGAGTCGTGCCCAATGACGAGGGCCTTGGCTATTTAACTCTATTGCAGGTTTAATTTCACTGATCAATCTGTGATCACAACGCCTATTACAAAAACACCTATGACGACTACTTACACAGACTTTAAACAAAAACATGTCATCGTAACAGGCGCGGCCAACGGTATTGGGCAGGCCATCGCCCTCGCCTTCGCTGAGCAAAATGCAGTTGTCGGCGCATGGGACATTGATGAAGAGAACTTACGGCGAACCTGCATTGACCACGACAACCTCTACCCGCTAGTTTGCGACTTGTCAGACCCTAAGCAAGTTGCCTCAACACATGCTTTGGCCGTAGCTAAGCATGGTGAAGTAAGTACGTTGATTAATAATGCGGGCGTGGATCGACGCATGTCTATCAGTGAGCAATCGTCGCAGGATTGGCGTTGGATGTTATCCGTAAATCTGGATCATCAAGCACAATTGAGCGCACTGGTGGCGCCTGCCATGAAACAACATAACACCGGCGCTATTATTAACATGTCGTCAACCGCCTGGATGAAGCTGGCTGAAAACCTGACGGCTTACCATGCGGCCAAGGCCGGTGTGATTGGACTAACCCGCGGTCTTGCGAGTGAACTCGGGCCTTACAACATCCGTGTCAACGCGATTGCTCCAGGCCGCGTTATCACGGAACGAGTGGCAAACCTGGTGGACGAAAAATGGATTGAGGAAACCAAGCAACTACAGTGCCTTAAATATCTGATTAGCCCAGAAGATATTGCCCAAACTGCGTTATGGCTCGCATCACAATCAGCAAGAAGCATTACAGGCCAAACCATCATTGTTGATGCTGGCGTAACGTAAAAGTCGGTCTCGCGCTCGAATACATAAATTCCAAAAAAACAATAATTTGATTCCAATATGACTCAGTTTGACACAATAACCGCCGTAATCTTCAGCTTAGTTGTTTTTTCGGCCGGACTCGCGTTTGCGCGACTCAGTTCAGGTTCGGGCACTCGATCCTTCTTCTCTGGCGGCGGTGCAGTGCCTTGGTGGGTTAGTGGTCTATCCTTATACATGAGTTTCTTTTCCGTCGGCACCTTTGTGGTCTGGGGGTCAATTGCCTATTCCGACGGCTTAGTCGCCGTCACAATTCAAACCATGATGTGTTTGGCGGGTATTATCATCGGCGCCATGATCGCACCACGCTGGAATCGAACATCGGTCATGACTGCGGCCGAGTACATAGGTGACCGTTTAGGTGAAAAAACCAAAGTCACTTACACATCACTCTTCTTACTGAGCTCAATGGTTGGTATGGGCGGGTGGCTGTACCCAGTTGGAAAAATAGTTGAGGTGTCAACTGGTATACCATTGGAAACCGCCATCCTGTTTCTCGCCGGGTTCATTCTTGTTTACACCGTTGTTGGTGGCTTGTGGGCCGTTTTAGTCACCGACATTCTGCAGTTCGTGGTACTCAGCGCGGCTATCATCATCGTTGTACCCTTGGCATTTGGGCAAATCGGTGGTTTCAGCGGCTTTCTGGAAAAAACTCCAGAGGGTTTTTTTAACCTCACCAACAGTGAATACACGCCAGGCTTTCTCATCGCCTTTTTAGTTTACAATACCGTCTTCATTGGTGGCCACTGGGGCTACGTGCAACGCTACACTACGGTTTCATCACCGTCATCGGCCAGAAAAGTAGCCTGGCTATTTTCAGCCCTGTATTTGTTTAGCCCATTAATTTGGATGCTGCCCCCGATGATCTACCGAGTTATGCAACCCGACCTCGCCGGTCTTGCCAACGAAGGCGCCTACATGCTGGTAAGCAAAGCGGTTCTGCCAAGTGGCATATTGGGGCTTATGATCGCAGCCATGGTGTTTGCCACGGCCAGCTCAGTAAACACGGTTTTGAACATATCCGCAGCTGTATTCACCAATGATATATACAAACCATTACGCAAGTCTGCGTCAGAGAAACATCTGCTGACGGTTGGCCGACTATCAACCGCTGTGTTGGGAATCACCGCCGTGGTGAGTTCATTTTTTGTGCAGCACTTTGGTGGGCTAGTGAATATGATACTGGCTATATCGGCTATTATAGGGGGCTCGTTGTTCATGCCACCGATATGGTCGCTGTTTTCACGGCGTCAAACGGCACGTAGCATTCTGACCGTGACATTCATCTCCTTAGGCGCAAACATTGCCCTAAACCTCATTACACCGAGCACACTGGGAATCTCCCTGGACCGCAGCGAACAAATGATGTTTGGTGTATTTTTCCCGCTTACACTACTGTTAGCTTTCGAGCTTTGGTACCTCCTGCAGAACAAGGAAGACCCTCAAATGGCGCACTACGATGCCGCCACGCGAATGCGTCGTCAGCAAAAAGTCAGTGCCGTTGAACAATCGTCAGAACAACACGTTGATGATCAATCAGTCACTATTATTTCTCTCAGCATTTGCGTTGTCGGCCTGTTAATTATTGCGCTAGGAATGATCGCTGAGAGCGCGACACTCACGGTCTCGACCACCGGTTTCATCATTTTGCTTGGAGGCGCATGCCTTAATCCACGCTTCCGACGTTGGAGAAGCGGCATAACACAGAAGAATACCGGTATGTAGCGCGACACTAAAAACAGACAGAAACCTTCCTTTTTGGTGCCGCCTTCCCGAACGAGAGCGTACGGAAAACTCAAGGTAGATAACAAAATGAACCGACACATACGAAAATCACTGATGGTAATGGCCATAGCAAACCTAACGTTCGCTTGTACACACCAGCCTTCAAAGAATAAAACAACATCTGAATCACAAGCAACGTTATTGGACTTCGAGAAAACGTACGATGTTTCACTAGTAGAGTTAGAAAATGCCCAAGCAGATCGAGTAGCGATCAATACAGGGCATGCTCTACACATTGATTTACAATCATCTAACCACCACAACACATCTTTCACGCTTAAACCTAACGAACCTTGGGACTTCAGCCATCTGCCTAATGTGGCCATTGCCGTAGACATTGAGAACCCAGAAAAGTCCTCCGTGCATGCATACATTTACACGTATGACGCCGATGGAAAGTTTCAACTACGCAATGTGGCAATCCCAGCCGAATCCAAAGCCAGCTACCTTATCGAGCTAAAGGTGCCCTCTTTGCAACTCAACAGCGGCATTCGCAACAACCCGCCAAGTTGGCCACACAACCATGTACAAACCATTTGGCGTGGCGGTAGCAGTTCACTCAACGTAGGCGCCATTAGCTCAGTACGCTTTATGATTTCTGGCGTACTCGAAGACAAGAAGCTGACCATTGATAATGTAAGAGCTATTGAACCGAAAAATTTTAATCCAAAATTTATGAAAGGCTTAGTTGATAAATTTGGGCAGAACACCAAGCAGGGCTTTACAAACAAAGTCCACAGTATCAATGAGCTAAAATCATATTCAGAACAAGAACAATCATTATTACAAAACACCTCACTTTCTGATCGATCAACGTTTAATGGCTGGGCTAGTGGCACCCGCCTAGAAGCCACAGGCTACTTTCGCACGGCAAAACACCAAGGTAAATGGACGCTAGTTGACCCGGAAGGATACCTGTTTTTTTCTAATGGTATAGCCAATATCAGAATGGCTAACACATCGACCATTACTGGCTATGAATTTGATGTAAATCTCATCAAACAACGTGATGCCCGCGACTACACGCCAGAAGACTCGATTGGCCTGAATCGTGCACCTAAGGCCGCTTGGCCTACTCGCCGCGTTAGCTCAGCCCTCCGCGCCAACATGTTTACCTGGCTGCCCTCTTATCAAAGTGAAGAAGCTGAAAGTTTCGGCTATCGCCGCTCGGTGCACTCTGGGGCACTTGAACATGGCGAGACCTATAGTTTTTATCGTGCCAACTTAGCCCGAAAGTATGAAACTAACGAAGAACCCCTACTCATGCAGCGCTGGCGTGATACCACCATCAAACGCATGCACAGTTGGGGGATGACGTCATTTGGTAATTGGGTTGACCCCAGCTTTTACCAACTTAACCGCCTACCCTACTTTGCTAACGGATGGATTATAGGGGATTTTAAAACAGTGAGTTCCGGCAACGATTACTGGGGGGCGATGCCTGATCCTTATGACCCATTATTTGCCGAACGTGTGGACGAAACAATTAAGCAAGTCGCTCACGAGGTAGACAATAACCCCTGGTGTATTGGTGTTTTTATCGACAATGAAAAAAGCTGGGGCAGTGTCGGCAGCGTGCAATCGCAATATGGGATCGTGCTAAATGGTCTAAAAATGAACGCCGCTGATAGCCCATTCAAAAGGTCGTTAGTGAAACAACTGAAAAACCGATATGCATCAATTGATGAGCTGAATAAAGCATGGGAGGGCAAGTTCGACTCTTGGGAATCATTTGCACAAAAAGCCGTGTTAGTCGAATTCAGCGATCTAATGGTTGGAGATTTATCAAGCTTACTAAAGAACTATGCCGAAACGTATTTCAGATTGGTTGACAGTGCAATGGATCAATACATGCCAAACCACCTGTATATGGGGCCGCGTTTTGCGCATTGGGCTATGGGGCCTGAAGTTCGCCAAGCGGCAGCTAAATATGCTGATGTAATGAGCTACAACTATTATCGCGAAGGAATTGATCAACCTTATTGGGATTTTCTAGAGCAATTAGATATGCCCAGTATTATTGGTGAATTTCATATTGGTGCAATGGATTCAGGCCTATTCAATCCGGGCTTAATTCACGCTGAATCTCAGATTGATCGAGGTAAAAAATATCAAGAGTATATCGGCAGTGTCCTAGACAACCCTTACATGGTTGGGGCACATTGGTTCCAGTACATCGACTCCCCTCTCACAGGACGAGCTCATGATGGAGAAAATTACAACGTGGGTTTTGTCAACGTGGCGGACATTCCATATGCACCTTTGATTGAGGCAGCAAAACAGATAAACAGCACGTTATACAAGCGTCGCTTTGGACGGTAAAAATAAAGCTATTGAGTATACCCGGCTGGAATACACCAGCCGGGCGACACAATTAGCTCCAAAGTGATTAAACCTCTTTAATCACTTACCAGTCAGACCTTTGCGCTCTAGTAGTGGTTGAATATTTGGCTCGGCACCTCTGAAGTTTTTAAAGATAGACATCGCATCTTCGGAACCGCCTCGAGAAAGCAGTGTCTTACGAAAATGGTCACCATTTTCGCGTGTCATTCCACCGTTTTCTTTAAACCATTCTACCGAGTCAGCATCCAGCACCTCACTCCAAATATAGGAATAATAACCAGCCGAATACCCGCCTAGAATATGTGAAAAGTAGGTGCTGCGATACCTCGGCGGTACGGCGTCCAATTTCACACCAGCCTTGCTTAACGCAGCCTCTTCAAATGCCAAAACGTCTTCAGCATTAGGTACCTCATCAGGCGTTAGCTGGTGCCATGCTTGATCTAACAATGATGCTGCAAGATATTCAGTTGTACCGTAACCTTGATTAAATTTTGAGCTGGCCAAGACTTTATCCAACAAAGCACGAGGCATCGGCTCACCGGTTTCGTGATGCTTCGCATAATTGGCTAGTACCTCAGGCCAATCAGCCCACATTTCATTGACTTGCGACGGATACTCCACAAAGTCTCTCGGTACCGAGGTGCCAGCAAACGATGGGTAATTTACATCTGAAAACATGCCATGCAGCGCGTGCCCAAATTCATGGAACATCGTAGTAACTTCATCCCAGGTCAACAAGGTTGGTTCACCTGCGGGCGGCTTGGGCACATTCAGGTGATTCGCCACCACGGGTTCAGTCCCCATCAACTTAGACTGAGACACATAGGCGTTCATCCAAGCACCACCGCGCTTTGACTCACGCGCATAAAAGTCTTCAATGAATAGAGAGAGTGTGCGGCCATCGGCATCAAACACTTCCCAAACATTGACGTCTGGGTGATAAGTTGGCAAGTCCGTGCGTTTTTTAAAAGTAAGCCCAAACACTTTTTCGGCGGCAAAAAACACTCCGTTAACCAATACGTTTTCCATTTCAAGATATGGCTTCAACTGAGATTCATCAAAGTTATAGCGCTCTGCTCGCACTTTCTCTGAATAGTAATCCCAATCCCAAGCAGCAAGTTCAAAATCACCACCCTGAGACTTGATCATCTCCTGTAAGTCAGCAGCTTCGCGCTTTGCATTCGCAACCGACGCGGGCGCGAGCGTGGCCAACCGTTTATTCACAGCGTCGGTCGTTTTTGCGGTTTGACTCACCAATTGATAGGCCGCGTGATTCTCATATCCAAGCAACTGAGCACGCTCAGCGCGCAATTTAAATACTTTGGCAATCAGTTCACGGTTATCGAAATCACCACCATCGCTGCCACGAGAAAGAGATGTTTTTAGTATGCGTTCACGCAAGGCTCGATTATCTAACGACGACAAAGACGGTTGCTGACTAGTGTTCAATAAAGGCAACACATACTTACCTTCTAAACCTCGCGCTTTCGCCGCCTCGAGAGCTGACGCTATCTGGCCCTCGGAGAGCCCCGCCAAATCTTCCACTTTATCGACAATAATCGCTCTTTCGTTTACTTCTTCAAGCACGTTTTGACTGAATTTCGTAGTCAAAACGGAAAGCTCTGAATTGATTGCCTTTAATTTCTCTTTATCGTCGGCTGACAATTCAGCGCCTGCCCCGACAAAGTCTTTATACGTTTCAGACACCAATCGTTTTGATTCAGCGTCCAGGCCTAATTGGTCCACATTGTCATGTATTGTCTTAATGCGCGCGAAAAGCTTTGAATCCAACAAAATCTCATCTGAGTGCGCTGATAGCTTTGGAGCAAATTCGGCACGTAGCGCTTTAATGTTGTCATTGGTATGTGCCGATGACATAGCAAAAAACACGCTGGCAACACGGTTTAGTAGCTGCCCGCTTCGCTCCATCGGTATCATGGTATTTTCAAAAGTCGCAGCGTCGAGGTTTGCCGTAATTGCCGCAATTTCAGCTAGCTGATCTTGCATCCCTTGGGTAAATGCTGGTGCATAGTGGGCATTGGTAATTTTATCAAACGCTGGATAGCGCATGAATAAATCACTTTCTTTGTAAAACGGGTTGCTTTCGCTTAAGGGGGCGTTCACTTCTTTTGATGCCTCTTGTTTTGCTGAACTTAGCGCAGCTATATTATCAGTGTGATTACAAGCTCCAACGGTCAAGCAAAAAGCCGCCGTTGCAATCGATATCTTTTTCATGTTTTTCGTGGAGTGTGGTGGAATCAGCCAATATCATACGCAATGATCGACCCTCATGCCAAGGCGCCGTATAATCGAATTATGCAATCCTTACCAAAATTTATCGGCCTTGATACCGAATACCCCACGGCCGATGGCCGTCGAATGCGACGCACACATTTAGATGGAGCAGGATCAACGCTTGCATGCTCTAAGGCAATTCAAACAATTGAATCTGTATTGCCACACTATTCGAACACACACAGCTATGTGCATAGTTCCGCACGCATTTCTACACAAGCTCTCGCTTGGGCGCATGAAATGGTACTCAAGTTTGTCAATGCTGAACCAGCGACATATACAGCGATTTTTACCGGCTCAGGCACAACCTCCGGCATTAACCGAGTTGCACGAGGTTTGCATGCAGCGCGTTCTGAAAGAAATACGGTGTTGGTATCGGCGATGGAACATCACGCTAACGACTTACCGCATCGTCAGTTCAATAATAAGGTCGTTTACATCCCTCTTATGGGTGAAGGCGCTTCGCTCGGCGCAATTGATATAGATCGTTTTTCGCAACTCTGTGAAGAACATCAAACGACAGCAAACTATGTTGCTGTTTCGTCTGTGAGCAATGTTACTGGCGTTCACAACCCTATTAAAGAGATGACCGAAATTGCTCACCGATATGGCATTTTTATGTTAGTCGATGGCGCTCAAAGCGTTGCGCATGTGCCCACTGAATTATCCGACCGCGATGTCGACTTTTTTGTATTCTCTGGTCACAAGGTTTACACGCCAATGTCACCCGGCGTGTTGGTGGCCAAAAAGTCATTGCTTAACTCGCTTCCGGGTCAAGACCTGGGCGGAGGATCGGTCGACACCGTGAGCTATTTCGACTACGAAATGCTGAGCACGTATCCAGACAAAGAAGAATCCGGCACACCTAATATCGTGGGAGCCATTGCGTTGGCTAGCGTGCTTGAAGAACTCGACTCATATGGCATGGATAAAATTGAAAGCCATGATCAAAGTTTAATGTCGAAACTGATCGATGGTTTAGGAGGCATTGAGGGCGTTACCGTCTATGGCGATCCAAGTCTAAAACGCACTGGCGCCGTGGCGTTTAATATGCGCGACGTAGATCATGGTCTTTTGGCGGCCATTCTTAACGATTATTTCGCGATTGCCGTTAGAAATGAATGTTTCTGCGCACACCCCTATGTCAGCAGCATGATCAAGCATGAGTTGTGGCAAATTGATCTAAGTGATATTGCCGAAGGTGATCAACAAGCTGTGGTCAATCGTAAACGAGGAATGGTGAGAGCCAGTGTTAGTTTATATAACACCAAAGATGATGTTGAGAACTTGATTTCGGCCCTTCGTAAAATTCAGACAGGCATTGATAGTTATAGAAACTTATATAAACCGGAATTCGACGGATCGTACCGCCACAGACACTACAGTTTGGATTGGCGCGAAGAGCTAAACCTAACTATCTAAGGCATTTAGCTCAGCGAGACTTGGCGTAATGTGCTTTAGGCACTGTACGCCAAACGCAGATTGCGAGCTTTCATTTGGCTTACTCGCGGCTCGACTTTTCGAATCTCTTTAGATCTGTCAGATCCGTTAGATCCATCAGACTCGTCCGGGTTAATTTCGATAGACAACCATTCGTGGCATTCCATCCCTGCCGCGTAAGGAATAAGTGGGCCTTCGATCTGCTCTGGATGGTTATAGATAAGTTCGTCGGTTACGGGTACAAATACTTGATGACTCATGATTTTTTTTCGCGCTGCCTGATAGTAATACTAACTAGATTAATAAGGCTGCGTGTCTACTCTCCAATTATTTACAAATATGGCTAAAAAGCCCTTCTCGCATACAGTGTTTTGCTAAAATCGCCAAATGCCGCTAATCCAAACACCCCACTCTTGCTGCCCCTCTTATTTCGCTCGTTTAACTTCGCTGTAGGCTTTATCGCATAAGTGCATAACAACATCTGATTCGATGTCCCTATTAGACGCCTTCAGAATGTCTAAATCGGGATAAACTAATGGTAAAAATGTGGTTTTAAGCCTAATTCGTGTTAAACCAGTACATTTAAGGCAAAATATCAATCGTACCCTCGTCGAAACCCGTTGAACAAACACCGTAAATCGACTAATCGAGTTAACCCATTAATTCCCTAAAAGCTATATGGCCCGAAAAGTAGCAATCGTCGAAGACGATTTTGATCAACGTGAAAACTATCGTGATGCTCTGCAAAAGTCTGGTTATGACGTAGACACCTATGCAAACCGCCCTGACGCACTGGCTGGCATGCGCAATAACATGCCTGACCTCGCAATTTTAGACATTATGTTAGAGAACGAAATGGATGGTGGCTTTGATTTGTGCCGAGATTTGCGTGCACTATCACCAACCCTGCCGATTATATTTTTAACCGCACGAGATACCGATATTGATCGTGTTTCCGGCCTGCGCCTAGACGCTTGGGATTACTTAACCAAGCCCCTCAACATGCAGTTTCTTAGCGTCAGAATTAATTCATTGTTCCGCATTGTTGACAGCCTAGCAAAAGACACTGGCGATGCAGACGAAGCAGACACCTTGCTAATCGACGACTTAGAAATAAACGAAGACAGCATGTCCATCCGTTGGAAAGGCCAAGAGTTGAGCCTAACACTGACTGAGTTTTGGTTAATTGAGTCCATGGCCCGTCACCCTGGGCATGTAAAAACTTATGAAAACATGATGCAGATCACTCGCCAGAGCTACGTCGAACGAAATACCATTAATGGTTATATTCGTCGTATACGTAATAAATTCAAAGAGATTGACCCTGATTTCAAACGAATACAAACGGTTTTTGGCGTCGGCTATAAATGGAACACCGACAACTAATATAAACAGCCTAGAGAATTAAGCATGCGCACAGGCTTTTCAATTCGCACCAAGTTGTTGATGGTCGCGCTATTGTTATTACTGATTCCTTGGATGTCCTACGAGTACGTCCGAGAGATGAAAACCTACTTATTGTCGGGCCAGGAACAAGCACTTAGCTTGACATCACGGGCAGTGGCAACCGTTCTGCATGATCGCCCTGAGCTCTTTAGCGAAGACACTCCCGTTGACCCTAACAATCTAAGTGAAGATGAAATTTACGCGGCTCCGCTACCTAACTATATAAATCTGAATGGCGATCTGAGCGACTGGGGCGAACAAGTAAATCAGGCCATCACGTTTACCAAACCAGAAAACGGTGAAGCGGATTTAAGTAATCTAATCGAGGTTAAATACGCTCTAGGCTATCGTGGAAACTACATTTACACCATGTTCCAAGTTACTGATGATTCAGTACTTTTTCGGCCAAGAGAGTTTCTGCGCGTAGACATGGGTGATCACATTCGTCTAACACTACAAGACCCGGGTCAGGCGCCAAAACGTTATACGATGGTAGCGCACGAACCTGGGCGGATGAGCATCTACTTGATGGATGATGCTTGGCAATACCCTGTGACCGGAGAGCCCAATTACGATTTGGCGGCCGAAGTAGATGTTACCGACACCGGCTATAACGTTGAACTGCGAATTCCTCGCTTCGTACTATCTTCCGACACTCGCGTTCGAATGGCCGTCGCAGACGTGGATAACCCTGAATCGAGAGAGCTAGCGGCTTTGGTTCCCACGACACCGCAAAGCGAGACAGACGAGCTTTCGAAATTGTTAGTACAATCGCCCAGGATAACCAAAATCCTAAAGGGGCTTGATCGTGATGAAACGCGAATTTGGGTATTCAATACCGATAAGCGTGTGCGCACCGTTGTTGGCAATCTAATTACCGAAGCAAGCGATGGCGAGTTGGATAAACCCTCAAATGAAACCGGTGTGGCCTATCTTTGGGAAATGCTTCGTTACTACTATAACTCGGCACTACAAACCATTTTCGCCTACATCATCGAACAACCGAGCGGCGACTTCGCTGATCATGAACGCAGCATCGAAGAACGTAACGATGAGATCATCCAAAAAGCGCTCAATGGCGCGGTTTCATCCGACCGACGCCCTTCCCTAGACAATCAAAGCACGATTCTTATGTCCGCGCACCCCATTTATCTAGCCGATGGCATTTTGGGTGCCGTGGTGGTAGAGCAAAGTACCAATCAGGTGCTTTTGCAACAAAAGGATACTTTGGAAAACGTAATCAGCGTTACGCTGCTGGTACTAATCACGGTAGCAACGGCACTATTGGTATTTGCCTCTCGCTTAACACTCAGAATCAGACGGCTGCGCAACGCCACCGAAACGGCGATTGACCGAGATGGCCGAATCATCAGCCCACGCCTTGATGCCGAAGCCAAATCTGGCGACGAAATTGGCGACTTATCTCGTTCCGTCAGCAATATGTTAGGGCGTTTGTCACAATACACAAATTATTTGCGTGGTTTGCCCGACACCTTGGCACATGAAGTCAGTAACCCGCTTAACGTCGTTAATTCATCTCTGCACAACCTCTCAGAGGAAATCCCTGGCTCGGCCGACAGCAAATACATGGAGCGTGCCAAGAACGGACTCAACCGAATCGGCAGTATATTGCGCAACCTAACCGAGGCCGCCAATTTAGAGCAAGCCATGCAATCCGAAACACGTGAGGTTGTTGACCTTATTGAGTTGATCGAAAGCTATGTTGATGGTTATTCGTTTTCAAACCCGGATCAAAAGTTCAAAGTAATCATTCACTCTCGTCCGATACTGGTTGAAATCGCACCCGACTATATCGCGCAAGCTCTCGATAAGTTGGTCGATAATGCGATTGATTTTGCCGCAGCTGATACAGCTATTGTATTTAAAGTACGGCGGCTAGATAACTTCGCTCAAATCGATATTATTAACCAAGGCTCACAACTGCCAGAAGGCATGGCGGAACGCATCTTCGAGCCTCTCGTATCACTGGGCCGCAAAGATGCACAGAAAATCAGCTTGGGCATGGGTTTGTATATCGTAAAATTGATCGCCAGCTTCCACGGCGGAGATGTTATTGCGCGTAATCTACTCAGTTCTGACGGCGTGATATTCTCTTTATCCTTACCATTACATGACCCGTATACGGCTACGGTTTAAGCGAACCAACAACCAAACCGAATAAACTCAGGAGTTTTTTTATGGGAAACCGACTTAGTAAACTGTATACCCGCACTGGCGATGATGGTACATCCGGCTTAAGCGGCGGCGAACGAATCCCTAAGAACCATGAGCGCATGAATGCCATGGGCACCGTTGATGAGTTGAATAGCGTTATTGGCCTACTGATATGCAAACTGCAGGATACTGAACTCGAATCTATGTTTACCGCGATTCAACACGACTTATTCAATATCGGCGGAGAAATCAGCATGCCGGGCCAGAGCTTTATTCAACAGGAAAAAATCACCGGCCTGGAACAACAAATTGATCAATTTAACGAGTCCGTCGAACCGCTCAAAGATTTCATTCTTCCGGGTGGTAGCGAAGCCGCATCGGTATGCCATATGGCGCGTTCTATCGCGCGGCGTGCTGAACGTGATGTAGTAACATTGCATCACCTAGAACCCGTTTGTGATACCACTCGTCAGTATCTAAACAGGCTCTCCGACCTACTGTTCGTTGTCGCCCGTATTATTAACCAGCGGCTTGGTCATGATGACGTACTTTGGAAGAAAGAGTTGGCGTAAATCAAAGCTTGGTATATACAAGATCAAAGATGGAATAACTAAAACAATAAGAGAACCGACATGAACGCACTTTCAACGCTGTTTCAATGGATTACACAAAAAAGCTTAGTCTTAAAGATCTTCGTAGGAATCATTCTGGGTAGCCTTCTCGCTGTGCTGTCCCCGGAAGCTGGCCACTCAGTCGCATTTCTTGGGCAGTTATTTGTGGCGGCTCTCAAAGCTGTGGCTCCTATTCTTATCTTTGTCCTGGTGTTGTCATCGATTGCCAACCAGAAACCAGGGCAATCAACGCAAATGAAACCGATCATCGTGCTGTATTTCATCGGCACTTTAGCGGCTGCCAGCGTCGCGGTGCTGCTCAGTTTTGCATTTCCTACCGAACTTGTATTAGTGGCCGCAGAAGCTTCTAATGCGCCACCACAAGGGCTTACCGAGATACTAAAAACGTTATTATTCAAAGTCGTCGATAACCCCATCAACGCCCTATTGACCGGAAACTTCATCGGCATACTGGCATGGGGCATTGGCCTCGGCTTGTTACTTCGCTCGGTAAACGACCACACCAAAATCATACTCCATGACATCAGTGATGCCGTTACGGGTATTGTTCAGTTTGTTATTCAACTTGCTCCGATCGGCGTCTTTGGCTTAGTCGCAGGCACGGTCGCCGCAACCGGCTTAGATGCACTACTCGGCTATTCTCACCTGCTTGCTCTGTTGCTAGGGGCGATGCTCATTGTTGCCTTAATTGTAAACCCAATTATTGTGTTTTTCACAAGCCGACAAAACCCTTACCCGCTGATATTTCGCTGCTTACAGGAAAGCGGAGTCACCGCATTCTTTACTCGCAGTTCGGCGGCCAACATTCCGGTAAATCTAGCCCTTTGCGAAAAATTGGAGTTAGATGAAGATACCTACTCCGTATCCATTCCACTTGGTGCGACAATCAATATGGCTGGCGCCGCGATCACCATCACGATCATGACTTTGGCGGCGGTGAACACGCTCGGCATGCAAGTCGATATAACGACAGCTTTATTGCTCTGTGTTATTGCGGGAATCTCGGCTTGCGGCTCATCAGGGGTTGCTGGGGGCTCTTTGCTGCTAATACCCTTGGCATGCAGTTTATTCAACATCCCGAACGACGTTGCTATGCAGGTTGTTGGCGTTGGGTTCATTATCGGTGTGGTGCAAGACTCGGCTGAAACGGCGTTAAACAGTTCGACCGACGTCGTATTTACGGCAGCAGCCTGCGCGGCCGCAGACCGCTAAACCTCAGCTAAAAAATCAAGGGCATTAATAGGCGAGTGTTTGCTCGCCATTCGCTAAACTGGCGGCCAAAGGTCGCCTGTAAGAACTCATCTTCAACCATTGCTTGCTTTGCCAAAGCAAGGTAAGCAAGCAGCAGTACCATCAAAGTTGCCAAGTTTGGCGCAATTAAAAACAGCCCTGTATAGGCAATCATATCCGAGATATACATAGGGTGACGTATCCATCGAAATAAACCCCGATCAACGATCAGTGCCTTGGGCTCCGCAATATCGTTACTCCCCTGCTTTAAAAAACGGTAGTGCAATATCGAACTTAAACCACCAACAACAACTAATGATTGAGCCAATAAAATTGGGGCACGAAAAAGCACATTGATGTTATAGATAATCATCAAAAACAAAGAGGCGATAAGAGTTGCTCCACAAACAACCTTAATCGACCACCAAAAAATGGAGTGCGCTGGCAACGGATTAGTTATCGAGTGGTCCCGCGTCTCTGACTTCAATTTCAAACCTTTCATTGGTCAAGTCTAACCCGAGTAAATCAGGCCGTTTCACAACCATGAAGAAAGCGCATACATCGTAGATGGCGTGGCCAATAATGACAAACAAAATGCTGTCGCTCAGCACTAACGCCACGCCAAATAAAATGCCAAGAACCGTTGTAACAATAACGTAAATACGGCTGAGATAATGCATCAGGCCAAATACAAGCGAGGCAATAAGAACACCACTCACAGGGTTTATTAGCTCGATCAGCCAAGTCTGTAGGGCGCCTCGTAATAACAGCTCTTCACCAATACCAGCCAAACACGAAACAAACACAATATCGAACCATGAAAAATTCTTAAATAAAGAGTGCAGCGTGTGCATCAATTGCCGCATCGACGGCGTATAAAAGGGTCGCCAACAGGTTAAACCAAAACACAAACCGTATAAGGCTAAGCCGAACAACACACCACCGGGGATAGCCCACCAACCCAGCACACCGAGCAATGACCAATTTGCCACTACAAATGAGCTAAGCACCACACCTAGCACAACAACGCTAAGCGCCGACGGGAGAACATCTTTTAGCACCAGCGGTCTGTTAAACACCTTCATTTGCTATCTCCAGCCGCATCAATCCAAATTAGGCTGGCCATACGTCCGCACTGACCGTCGCGTCGATATGAAAAATATCGCTCAGGGTTAGAAAACGTGCATTGTTCTGAGCTGTAGAACTCAGTTACACCTATATCAGCAAGGCGTGTCTGCGCCAGTAGTGCGAGGTTTGCAAGCACTTTGCCTGGCGATTGTGAGGGCAAGTAAGCCCTTTTTGGGCCACCTAGCTCTGCCATAACATCAATGCCAACCTCAAAAGTAGCGGGGCCAATACACGGCCCTGCCCAAGCGAAAATGTCTTTAGGGTCTTCGTTGAACACATTAACACCATGCTCGATTATACCCGCGGCCAAACTTCGCCAGCCAGCATGAACCGCCGCGACTCGATTGCCTTTTCGATTGGTTAACAGTAAAGGCAGGCAATCGGCGGTAAGAATCGCGCAAACCACGCCGGAACTATTAGTCCAAACACCATCCGCTGTCTGTGTTTCTAACTTGGATAAAGGAGTTGCTTCTACCACGCGCGTTCCATGTATTTGGTCAAGCCAAACCGGCTCACTTGGTAGTCTTGCGTTAAGCTTCAAAATTTCTCGATTTTTGGCCACGGAATTAGGATCATCATCGACATGATCGCCGAGGTTCAATGCTGAATATACACCCTTACTCACACCACCAATTCGAGTGGTCGATAAGGCTCTAATCGAGGGTGGTGCGGGCCAATTCGGCGAAATAAAATTCACAAGCGGCCTGAATTAGTGATTATCCTGTTCACAACCGTCTACCAATGCCTGCATATCGTCGGGCATTGGCCTTTCCCAGCTCTGATGTTCACCGCTAGTTGGATGAATATATTCTATACGCGTCGCATGCAATGCCTGACGCTTAAATCGTCTTAACTCGGCTTCTAACTGGGGATGGCAATCGCCAGGTATGGCGAGCCTACGACCATAAACTGGGTCGCCAACTAGAGGGAAACCAATATGCGTCATATGCACACGAATTTGATGAGTTCGCCCGGTTTCAAGCTGAACTCGAAGCAATGTCTGGTTTCGATACCTTGCATCAACCCGATAATGTGTAATTGCCTCTTTGCCCATCATATTAATCGCCATTTTGCGGCGATCATGCTTATCCCGCGCAATGGGTTCATCGACCGTATTACCTGAAATTACGCGCCCATGAGTCAACGCCAAATACTCTCGATGCAAACTATGGTCAACTAGCTGACTTGTTAAACCCAAACGCGCCGCCTCGGTTTTCGCCACCACCATCAAGCCCGATGTGTCTTTATCCAGGCGATGCACGATTCCAGCTCTGGGCAACGCACGGCTTTCCGGGTAATGAAACAACAGCGCGTTGAGTAAAGTGCCATCGGGGTTACCGGCACCCGGGTGAACCACCCAACCAGCGTTTTTGTTAATCACCAACATTGCGTCATCTTCGTGCACAATTTCAATCGGCAAATCTTGAGCTTCCCATTCGCCTTTGCGAACTTCAGGCACATCAACTTCGATCACCTCACCACCAAAGACTTTATCTTTTTGCCGTGGAGGTTCTTCATCAATACTGACGCGCCCTTGCTTGATCCAAGTCTGAATTGTGCTTCTTGAATACTCTTCACACAATTGCGCCAGCACCTTATCTACCCGTTGACCAACCATCTCTTCTGGAACGGTGTAGCTATGTACTCCGGTAGTGCTCGTTTGTTCTGAATCTGTCATTGAATCGTATCGTTTTGCTAAAACTTGCTACAGGTGAAGCGCACAAATGCTAAATATATAGCAACCTTGGAAGTGATTAATTCTCTTCTCTGATCAGCGTTTTCGCGCTATCCTTACGGGATTGCATGATAACCCATAAGAACAACGACATGAGTGTTTTAACAGCCCCCAAAACCACTTCTACACTGATTCGCATCGTCACCTTGCTGTGTGCGATTCTTATCGCTGCTGGATGCTCGTCGAAGAAAAAGAACGCTCTATCTGAAGAAGAGTTAGTGTCTCAGGCCGTCGAAGAACTCTACAATAAATCCAAAGCGGCACTCGATCGAGGCAATTACAACTTTGCCATTAATAACTATCGGCGCTTGGAATCGGCTTTTCCGTATGGAGAGTTTACCGAGCAAGCAAAACTCGACATGATCTTCGCGTTTGACAAAACCGGTCAGGTAGAAAAGGCAGTCGAAGCGGCAGACAACTTCATCAAATTGTACCCCACACACCAGAATGTCGATTACGCCTATTACATGAAAGGGGTTGCTAGCTTCGAGAAAAAAACCGGCGCCATCGACAAATTCATAAAAGGTGGTAAGAAGTCGATCCGTGATCCCAAGCCTTTCCGTGACTCACAAAAAGCGTTTGAAGAACTGGTCAAGCGCTACCCCAATAGTATTTATGCTGATGATGCCAAGCAACGTATCGTTTACATACGTAATGCACTGGCCGAACGTGAGTTAGCCATTGCCCAGTTTTATTATGATAATCAAACCTACGTTGCCACCGTAAATCGTTGTAAGACTATCATTTACCGATACGAGACATCACCATCGACTGAAGGCGCGTTGGTTTTAATGGAAAAAGCTTACCTGGAAATGGGGCTGGATGATTTGGCGGCGAGCACACACCAGATTTTGCTTGAGAATTTTCCAGATAATCAAAAAGAACCATTCAAGAAGAAAAAAGGTTTCTTTAGCCGTTTGAACCCGTTTTAGCTTTCATTCGGTTTGTTAGGCAAGTTGAAGAATAATTAGAAAAATATCATGCCAGCGCAGATGTTTAAATTTTGATAAATCATTTGAAAACTGTCTGTTGAGACGCTATAAAATACACTAAGACATTACAAAACTACATTATTGATATGAGATTACTTAAGTTGGTTGGCCCAAATAGCGGCCCGGTCCTTTAAAAAACCCCAGTTAGTTGAAACGGCTAGCACCGATGTCAGATATTTCGGTATAGCCAACAAAATAAGATATTTAGGAACGGTTACTAGTAGCCGCGGAAGAACAAGGAAATTCATCACCCAATCCATTACTCTTAGATCTTTTACCAGATCAAGCTCCTCTCGTGCCACTCTGCTTGCTCGGTGCCATTCTTTTTTCGCCTCAAACATCGCTTTAATCACGGTTAAGCGCCGCTTCTTTTTCATATTAATAACCAGCTCATCTGACATCGCTTGCATAGCACTCAGTGCGTAAGCTTCAGCATTTACATATTCAACAACTGCGTTAATAGCATTGCTGTGCAAAAAGCTGTAATCATTCTTTATTGTTTCAAACGTAAGCGCCTTAGTTGGATCAAACATTGGGTAAGGAACATAGGCACTTTTCCTATCCATAATCGCTTCTATATCCGCGATATTCTCCGACACATCGAGTGTTTCAACCCATCTAAAAAGAGATACCTTAGGGTGTTGCACAAGTTCGAGCTGCTCACTTTCCCATGTTTTCTCTTGATTTTCCTTTAAGTCCTCTTCTGCACCTGAGATATAAGTCGACAATGCTTTAAGCATGTGCCGACGATTGCGCAAATAGATAACCCCAGAAACCATGATTTTAATGCTGTACAAAGCCACGCCTAGAAAAAACGCACCGGCGATATTTTCTGCATTTGGTGGCTCAACCCCATCAACCTTGATTTCTAACCACTGAAAAATCCAATAAAGAATACCTCCTGAAACCAAGAGAAATAGTGATTTACTGATCCAGCCAAACTTTATCGGCTTATCAGACGTAATCACGCCGAACAATCCACGAATAAATTGCATTCCTTTCCCCCTATTTAGCTCATGCCATAAACTGTGCGTCCCAACTGAAAATCAATTCATCAACTCCCCTTCGCGCGTTTAGCTTACCAATCCACTTTCGGCCGAAAACCTGAGGTGATCGGATACCTGCGGTCGCGCCCGAAGGCACGTTTAGTAATTCTCACACCCGGAGCCGCTTGACGCCGCTTATATTCATTACGATCCACCATACGGATCACCTGCGATACATAGCGCTCCTCATAGCCTTTAGCCACAATCTCAGCCGGTGGGCAATCCTGTTCAACGTACAACTCTAATATTGGGTCGAGAATTTCATACGGCGGCAAACTGTCTGAATCTATTTGGTCTGGTCGTAACTCGGCGGATGGTTCGCGCGTGATAACTCTTTCAGGAATAACGGGAGAAATCGTGTTTCGATATTTCGCTAACTCGTAAACTAATATTTTAGGCACGTCTTTAATTGCGTTATAACCACCAACCATGTCTCCGTACAAAGTGGCGTAACCAACAGACATCTCGCTTTTATTGCCTGTTGTTAGCACCATCTTGCCAGTTTTATTGGAATACGCCATTAGAGTTAGGCCACGACACCGCGCCTGAATATTTTCTTCGGTTGTGTCTTGTTCAGTGCCCGCGAAAATTGGTGCCAATTGTTGCATGAAAGCGTCATACATCGGCTCGATTGAGATCACGTGATACTTGATACCAAGAGCCTCCGCCTCTGCATGCGCGTCGTGTTTTGATATATCTGAGGTATACCGAAACGGCATCATAATCACATCGACATTGTCCGCCCCCAGAGCATCTACCGCGATAGTCGTGGTTAAAGCGGAGTCGATACCGCCAGACAAACCAATAACCACGCCTGAGAATCCGTTCTTTTTCACGTAGTCTCGCACACCCAATACTAAGGCATCATAAATACTCTTCAGGCGCTCAGACTCAGCCACCATCTCACTGCCATGCAGAGCGACGCCATTTGCACCCTGAGATATCTTCACACAACTCAAGCCTTCTTCAAAGCTGGCCATTTGATGAACCACTTCACCAACGCCTGAGGTTGCAAATGAAGCACCATCGAAGACCAGTTCATCCTGCCCTCCAACCTGATTCACGTACACAACCGGAGTCTTTGTGGCCTTCGCGCGTGCGCAAACCACGTCTCGTCGTTCGGAAATTTTATTAGCATGAAACGGAGAACCATTGATATTAACGATAAGCTCTGCACCCTGCTCTACCGCGGCTTCAATCGGGCCATCATGCCAGATGTCTTCACACACGGTTAACCCTAGCTGATAACCTTTATAATCGACAACGCATGCCTCTTCACCTGGGATGAAATAACGCATCTCATCGAACACGCTGTAATTGGGTAATTTGATTTTGGCGTATTCATGTTTGATTTCACCGTCGATAATCAGCGCGCCAATATTAAACAAGCCTGCATCGGTCTTCTTCGGGTAGCCTACAATAAGGTCGATGCCTTTAACTGCGCCACACAAACGCGCTAACTGTTGGCGTATACGACTATTAAAACCTGGACGTAACAACAAATCTTCGGGCGGATAACCCGTCAGCACGAGCTCAGAACAAACCAGCAGGTCACAATTCATTTCATCACGAGCACGTTTAGCAAACTCGATGATTCGGTCAACGTTATTTTCAATACCACCAACGATTACGTTGATTTGGGCTAAGCCGATATTAATTTCACTTGTCATAGGGTATTTTTACTCTGGTCAGTGTCGCCAAAAAAGCGGCAAGATAAGCCCCTTCTTTTTATTGCGAAAGTATATAGTTTAATCCAGCCTTATGCATATTGTTGTTCACTCCAGTCTAGCCGAAATCGATGCCAAGCAATGGAACAGATTATTAGCTAATAACAACCCGTTTGTGCGGCATGAGTTTCTATTGGGCCTCGAAAAATCCGGCTGCGTCACCCCAGAGAAAGGCTGGCAGCCCATGCATATTGCCGTTTACCAAGAAAAAGTAAAAAGCAAATTGATCGGCGCCATGCCTGGTTACATCAAGTCTCATTCTTATGGTGAGTACATCTTTGACTGGGCCTGGGCCGATGCCCATCAACGCCATGGGTTAGACTATTACCCAAAGTTCTCAAACGCGGTGCCGTTTACCCCAGCGACTGGCGAACGTTTCTTAACTGATTCAAGTCAAAACCCCTTGGCGATTCGTAAAGCGATCTTTAACAAAGTACTGGAGTTGCTAGAAAAACATAACTTATCGAGTTTCCACAGTTTGTTCTGCACTCAAAGCCAAAGCGATCAATTCGCCAGCGCAGATTTTATGCAACGCCAATCCACACAGTTTCACTGGCAAAATAAAGCTTATGCGAACTTCGATGATTTTCTTGACCAACTGAGCTCTAAAAAGCGCAAAAACATAAAGCGTGAACGACGGCGCGTTCAAGAGACAGGCATCCAATACCGATGGCTCAGCGGTGAACAGCTAGACCAAACAGCTAGCCAAACGATGTATCGCTTTTACTCGCGCACCATCGCTTGTTACGGGGCGCAATCGTATTTAAACAGAGCGTTTTTTGACTATCTAACGACTAATTTTAGCCATCAAACTTTATTCCTATTTGCCGAATTCGAAAATCAAATAATTGCGGGCGGCCTTTACTTCATCAGCGATGATACTTTGTACGGCCGATACTGGGGTGCATTAGAAAATTTTCATAGTGTGCACTTTGAAACTTGCTACTACCAAGCCATTGAATGGTGCATAAAGCATGGTTATCAGCGTTTCGAAGCAGGCGCACAAGGTGAGCATAAATTGGCGAGAGGCCTAGAGCCGACCACAACCTACTCATCGCACTGGATTAGTCATCCAGATTTTCGTCGCGCCATTGATGATTTTCTCGAATCGGAAAAACAGCATATTGACCACTATAAAACAGTGATGGCTTCACACTCTCCTTATAAAACTGAGATCTAACAAAAAAGCGCAATGGTTCAATTCGTACAATTCCCAGATGTTTCAAATGCGACCGATGACGGTTTGCTCGCCTCCGGTGGTGAGTTATCGACCGACATGCTGGTATCAGCCTATGCGCAAGGCATTTTTCCGTGGTTTAACGATGATCAACCCCTACTTTGGTGGTCACCGGACCCACGGCTGGTTCTTTACCCAAATAAAGTAAAAGTATCTCGTAGCTTGAGAAAAAAAATTAGGCAACGCTTGTTCTCAGTTACTGCCAATCAAGCGTTCAACGACGTAATATTGGCCTGCGCCTTACGCGGCAAAGGCGATGCAGAAACCCGCGAGGGCCAAAACAAAGCAGACACATGGATCACCGAGTCTATGTTGACCGCCTACAAGGTACTGCACCAACAAGGTTATGCACACTCTATTGAAGTTTGGCAAGAAAACCGCTTGGTCGGAGGTCTTTATGGAATAGTACTTGGAGATATGTTCTTTGGCGAAAGCATGTTTAGCCGAGTAAGCGATGCATCAAAAACCGCATTAGTCAGCCTCTGTCGATGGATGAATCATCGGGGGTTTCGACTAATAGATTGTCAGATTTATAGCGATCATCTGGCCAGCCTTGGCGCCGAAGAAATTCCACGAGAAAACTTTCTTCTAGCGCTCAAAGACTGCAAACTCGAGGCAAATTATGATTTTTTTAGTAAGGAATTCAACAACTTCACACAAGACAATGTATAACTAAGCCCATGAGCACTGCACACAATCCAATTCGCTTATTTGAAACGGTTGTCGACGACTGCCCGTATCTTGAGGACAAAAAAAGCGCTTCAATATTGGTAGATCCGGACCATGAGATTGACAATGCATTGTTTACTATGTTGTCGCGCTCTGGGTTTAGGCGCAGCGGCGACATGCTCTATTCCCCCAAATGCCCAAGTTGTAACGCCTGCGTATCCGTGAGAATCCCGGTAAATCGTTTCAAAGCCTCGCGTGGTCAAAAGCGTGTTTGGCGCAAAAACCTTGATCTAAAAGTATCGATCGAAGACGTGCGTTTTGAAGATGAGCACTTTGATATGTACCTAAAGTATCAACAACAACGCCACCCCGACAGCAGTATGTGCGATGAAGACCCAGATAAGTACATCGGCTTTATCGATTCCTATTTTTCCCGTTCAAAATTTTTATGTGTGCGCCTTGAAGGCAAACTCATCGGTATTAGCGTACTGGATCAATTTGACGGAGGCCTTTCGGCGGTCTATACATTCTTCGACCCCGATTACAGTAATCGTAGCTTGGGCACCTACGCCATCCTCTATATGATCAAGTTATGCCGGCTCAGAGACATACCATTCGTGTATCTGGGCTACTGGATAGATGGCTCGCAAAAAATGGATTACAAACGCCAATTTAAGCCATTACAAGGCTATCGCAATCGACAATGGGAAGAACTGTCGGTGTGAATACTGTAAAGCACTTGAAATAAGCCACAAAAGCTTTATTTATAGTGCCAGTTGGGGCATGATAGCCCCGATTTTCTAGCCGCCTCCCTTTATTTCAAAAGGTCGGTAGGCAACAGCAAAGCACTGATTATAAAGTGCCCTAATTTCAAAGTAGAGAAACAGTAAAACAGTGGCAAAAGAAGACCAAATAGAAATGGAAGGGACCGTCATAGACGCGTTACCTAACACCGAATTTAAAGTAGAGCTTGAAAACGGCCATGTTGTGCATGCCCACATCTCCGGTAAAATGCGTAAAAACTACATCCGTATCTTACGTGGCGACCGGGTTACCGTTGAGCTAACACCATACGATTTAACCAAAGGCCGTATTACCTATCGTAACCGTACTTAATCCCGCATATATCAATTCAAACATCAGCAGCAGCCTTGGCTAAAAAACCTCGTCGCTGCAAACCAAGTCTCTATCTCATGGAGTGAGAAGCTCAAGCCGCATAAAAAGCACTGGATGTTAAAACAGTGCTCTGATAGACTGTGGGCATGAGTATCATTGAATTAAAGCCGCTAACTAAGCGGCAACAAGAGATTTTCGATTTCATTCTTGAATGCATGGCTGCCAATGGCGCACCACCTACTCGAGTTGAGATTGCTGAACATTTTGGTTTCCGCTCACCCAATGCGGCAGAAGATCACCTCAAAGCACTTCACAAGAAAGGCCATATCGAACTTCGCTCTGGCACATCCAGGGGTATTTTCATTTGTGAAGAAGCGCGCTCAGGAACCATTTTAGGTATCGAAAATCCCGAGTTTAGTTCCGCCGCAGGCGCGAATATAGACCCAGGCATCGCTGTTATTGGAGATGTCGCGGCTGGCGCCCCTATTTTTGCATCGCAACACGTTCAACAATATGTAAAAGTTGATCAGAGTCTTTTTTCAGATTCGGCTGACTTTTTACTCAAAGTTCGTGGCGACAGTATGATTAACGTCGGTATTTTTGAAAGAGATTTGTTAGCGATCAAAAAAGCTGACACAGCTAAAGACAACGAAATTGTTGTCGCTAGAATCGACGATGACGTAACCGTAAAACGCTACCAGCGGCATGGTGCTACTGTTTCGTTAATCGCCGAAAATGACGATTATGACCCAATAGAAGTGGACCTACAAACTCAGAGTTTTGCCATTGAAGGCGTCGTTGTCGGTCTGATTCGCCAAGGCTTGTAAAAAAAATTTACAATAAAAACAAATTCTTATAAATCAAAGTTAATTTAATTTCTTTTTATTTACTGGCTTAGGTGGCAATGGTACTGCTGTCACTCCCTCTTCGGCTAGTTCCTTAATTTCATCCGGGGTAGCTGTGCCCCGAATGTTTTCCTTGTCTTTCTCTCCACGATGGATACTGAGCGCCTCCTCGGCAAACTTATTTCCAACATCTTCAAAGTTGGTTTCGACAAATTTGTGCACTTTTCCGAGCATTTCTTGCAACTGAGAGTAAGCTTCGGCAGACCCGTTACCAATAGCCACTTCTTGAGGTGCTGGCGCTGAATTGCTTTTACGGCTCAGTTTTGGCGCAGCCAGCTTCTTGCTCACCATTTCCGATTCACAGAATGGGCACGTCACCATGCCCGAGGTTACTTGTGCATCAAAATCTTCAGCGTTCTTAAACCAACCTTCAAATGTATGGCTGGCATCGCATATCAAGTCATAAATTACCACGTTCGCAACCTGCTGCTAGCTCGCCTCTCTACTGGCGCGCTTACGTTCGTGCTCCAATAAAAATCGCTTTCGTATCCGAATACTCTCGGGTGTAATTTCAACCAACTCGTCATCGTCGATAAATTCTAATGCAGACTCAAGTGTGTGTTTAATTGGCGGCACCAGTTGTATCGCATCGTCCTTACCGGATGCACGCACATTGGTTAGCTGCTTACCCTTTAATGGATTAACCGTCAGGTCGTTGTCTCTAGAGTGAACTCCAACAACCTGCCCTTCATAAACCATCTGCGATGGACTTATCATCATTTTACCACGCTCTTGTAAGTTAAAGATCGCAAAGCCCAGCGATTTTCCTGTACCGTTGGCGATAAGCACCCCATTCTTGCGCTGACCAAAAGACTTATTCTTTTTCGGTGCATATTTATCGAACACATGGTAAATCAAGCCAGAGCCTGATGTCATTGTCATAAAATCAGTTTGAAACCCGATCAGACCTCGAGATGGAATACTGAAATCAAGACGTATGCGCCCTTTACCATCTGGAGTCATACTTTGTAGATCGCCACCACGCTCTTGCAAGGCCTGCATAATAGAACCTTGATTTTCATCATCAATGTCGACTGTTAGGTTTTCGTAAGGCTCGTGAATTTCACCATCAACATCTTTATAGATCACCTCTGGTCGCGAAACCGCTAACTCAAAGCCTTCGCGTCGCATATTTTCAATCAATACAGACAGGTGTAACTCACCACGCCCGGAAACCTTAAACTTCTCAGGATCTTCGGTGTCTTCAACACGCAACGCCACATTGTGCAGCAACTCTTTTTGCAAACGATCACGAATCTGTCGCGACGTTAAGTATTTACCTTCCTGACCAGCAAATGGCGACGTATTCACTTGGAACGTCATAGTCACTGTAGGCTCATCGACACTCAGTGGAGGTAAAGCCTGTACCGCTTCACGGTCGCAAATAGTGTCCGAAATAAATAGTTCGTCCATTCCTGTGATGGCCACAATATCACCGGCTTTCGCTTCGGCAACTTCAATGCGCTCTAAGCCTTTAAAACCAAAGACCTTACCAATGCGGCCATTTTTAGTTTTTCCATCAACGTCAATAACCGTGATAGGCGAATTTGTGCCAACCTTACCCTGCTTGATTCGGCCGATACCGATTACCCCAAGGTAGCTCGAGTAGTCCAGTTGCGATACTTGCATTTGAAAAGGCTTATCTTCTTCTACTGGAGGTGGCGGCACATGGTCAACGATGGTTTGAAACAGAGCATCCATGTTATCCGTAAGTTCGGCGGCGTCTTGCGTAGCAAAACCATTAATTGCCGAAGCATAAATAACTGGGAAGTCCAACTGCTCGTCTGTTGCGCCTAACATATCAAAGAGATCAAAGGTTTGATCTAACACCCAATCTGGGCGAGCACCCTCACGGTCGATTTTGTTAATCACTACGATTGGCTTTAAATCATGCTCAAATGCCTTTTGAGTAACGAATCGTGTTTGTGGCATTGGGCCATCAACTGCATCTACTAACAGAATCACCGAATCAACCATCGATAGAATACGCTCAACCTCACCACCGAAATCCGCGTGACCAGGCGTGTCTACGATATTGATTCGATAGTCTTTCCAGTTTAGAGCCGTAGGCTTAGCCAGAATGGTGATACCGCGTTCCTTCTCGATATCATTGCTGTCCATTACTCGTTCAACCAACTCAGCACGCTCATCAAACGTACCTGATTGTTGTAAAAGTTTGTCCACGAGCGTCGTTTTGCCGTGGTCAACGTGCGCGATGATCGCAATATTACGTAAATTCATGAGAGTTCGAAAAGTCGGTTGGCCAAAATAAAGCGCGATTATAGGGTAACCGGGTGTAATTACTAGCTTTTCCAGCCAGAATATAGAACTAACTTACGCTATTTAACACTGTTAGCCAGATTCCAGATCCTTAGGAAATGTTAGGCGTATTTGACAGTATTCTCCGGGCTCATTTTGTAGCGAAAATACCCCACCTAGTGTTTTTACTAATAAACGTAACTCACTCAAGCTTTGATCGTTCTCGGCCAGCGAAGTTTGACGATACTCACTATGAAAACCTGGTAGAAAAATGAGCTTTATGGCCTGCGCTGCAGACATCTTTGCGGCAACCTCTTTATTCAGAAGATTTAGATCCAGCGCACGTTGTTTAATCCTAACTGGGTCTAACCCCTCTCCGTCATCTCGAACCGAAATATGATAAGCCTCTTGCGTTTCTCTAACAGTAACTGAAACGACTATACCCTCTGGTTTACCCGCCATAACGCGCTGCTCAGTGGGCCGACCACCGTGTTCTACACTATTGCGGACTAATTGCTCGATCACCTGCTCCGCAACCGTAAAAAATGGTTCTGGAAGAGCTTCTAAACTAATACCTTCGACCTCCACTACAGCTGGGTGCCCAGTAAAAGTCGCCTCCTCGCTTACGACATTCTGTAAATGCTCGTTGAATGACGAAGGCTTTGCTACTGCGTAATCGGCCTCGGACATAAACGTGATCTCATCACTCCAGTGACGACGCATCCTAAAACCTGCGTACAAGGCATATATTGCCAAGAATACAGCCAGCGCCACGCCAATATCAGAGAGCGTGCTGATAAGCCGAGCTCGACGATCATTCGCCCTTGTAAGCTTTGTTGCTAAGAGCCTTAATTTGGTTTCGGCGGAACGAAGCTGATTGTCTTTAAGTAGGGCGACGGTTGCGTTAACATCAAATTTATCTGCACCAAGATAGTCATCAAGCGGCTTAGTTTTAAAATCTAAACCCAGCAAGGGCTGCTCACCGCCGATTTGAAGCGACTCCAAGGTATCGCTTAAACGCTCTGATTCTTGCAGAGTCATCGATTCATGGAAACGCTCAGGCAAAGAGCTTATGACGGCCTTAAACTCGGCGCGTTGAATACTCGAATGCGTTACAAGCCCGTGTATCAAGACGAATGCGATCACATACGCCGCCAGCAAAACGCAAGCCCATATCAACCGCTTTAGCTTTGCGTCATGCTCCAAAACTATCATCTCCCCTATCAACCATAAATTTATAGTAGCGCAAGCTATCTAAAAGGCAAGAAAGATTACATCAGTCCGCTTAGTTATTAGATTTTAACCTCGGTTAATGCGCTAGTGCACTCAGGCCTTCAAAATCCAACTTTAGACGAACTCTTAATAGAACCATCGAGACTATGAAAGCCTTGCTTAAAATTATGCTGACCCTCGCCTTAGTGTTTGCTACCACCTTCGTGCTAGCGAAAATAGCGGGAATTCTAACTTATGAAAAAATTGAAGCTTTACTTGCCGCAGCTGGTTCGCTGTCGCCTTGGTATATCTCTCTGGCAATCGTGGCCTTGCTATTTGCCGATTTATTTATCGCGGTTCCTACCCTTACTATCATCATATTAGCGGGCTATTTCCTAGGCCCAATTTTAGGCGCGAACGTTGCT
>CALKRK010000053.1 GCA_937989675.1 uncultured Arenicella sp.
TGTTTGTGGCTTCTTTATCCTTTATCTTGGCGTGGTATTTTTCATGCCAGAAATGGGCGGTGTCTTCTTGGAAAAAGATAATTTCGCACCAGCGAACCCGTTGCAGACGCCACCGGATATCGTGCCGCTTTGGTACTTCACACCGTTCTACTCAATCTTGCGAGCCAGCACCGAAACGCTGTTGGTATTCTTTGCTTGGTCGAGCGTGGCGATTGCGATCGCAGGCGCCTTGTTTACTAAGGTTGATATTAAGTTTAAGGCGCTGTTTTTAGTGATTGGCGCAGTGGCTTGGTTTGTTTTCATGAACTCAAGTGGTAAAGCTTGGGGTGTCATCTTGATGGCTGCGGCGATTGTGTGCTTCTTCTTGTTGCCATGGCTAGATCGCTCGCCAGTTAAATCAATTCGCTATCGCAGTATGCCGTTTAAAATAGCATTGGCCTTGTTCCTTGTTGCCTTCTTTATATTGGGTTATTTGGGAATGAACGCGCCAACGCCAGTAAAAACCTTGATGGCTCAAGTGTGTACCTGTATTTACTTCGCGTTCTTTATTCTGATGCCTTGGTTTACCAGTATCGGTAAGACTAAGCCAGAACCAACTCGCGTTACTTACGAAGCGCATTAAGCGAGGGATAATAACAATGAAAAAGATAATTACTTTATTTGTTGGGTTCGCGGCGACAGCGTTAATGGTCTCTTCGGTGAATGCCGCAGGTGGCGGTAACGAAGTTAAAGACGAAGTTCACATGAACATGTCTGACAAAGCCTCATTGCAAAATGGTGCAAAGCTGTTCGTGAACCATTGCTTGAACTGTCATAGCCTTGGTTATTCTCGCTACAATCGAGTTGCTGAAGATCTTGAAATTCCGTTGCATCTACTCAAGGAAAACTTGATGTTTACAACGGAGAAAGAGGGCGACCTAATGACGACCACCATGCCGGTTGAAGACGCTAAACGTTGGTTTGGCGTAGCGCCACCGGATCTTACATTGGTCGCTCGCGTACGTAAGCCCGATTGGATTTACACATATCTGCGAGCCTTCTACCAGGACGAAAGTTCGCCAAGCGGTTGGAATAACTCTTTATTCGAAAATGTGGCGATGCCGCATGCAATGTATGAGTTACAAGGCGTACAGCGTATGGTTGGTAAAGCCGATATGCATGGCGGAGATGGCCATGGCCCGACTCTAGAAGCGGGGCAGAAATTGGTTGGCGACGCTATCTTCGAACTGCAGCACCCTGGTAAGTTGACCCCAGCTGAGTTCGACGTGGCGATGACTGATTTAACAGCGTTTCTCACTTACGTTGCCGAACCTGCTCAGTTAAAGCGCAAAACCATAGGGGTTTTCACGCTGGGATTCTTGATCATTTTGCTGCTGTTGTGCATTCTGCTTAAGAAAGAATACTGGCGAGACGTTCACTAGATCGACGTCATACTCGGATAACAACGCGGCATGGGCTCAGCCTGTGTCGCGTTTTGTCATTTTTTAGAAACCCGCTTTTTTTGATCTTAGCGGATGTTCAAACACCCAAATTTAAATAGGAAGATAATGATGAATACACTCGCAACCAGACGCTCTATCATGACGCTTTATTCTGGAACCGACTGCGTGTTGAGTCATGCCTGCCGGATTGTATTGCAGGAAAAAGACATCGAATGTGAGGTGGTTTATACCGACCCATCTGATACCTGTCAGGAATTGGCTGAATTCAACCCATACTACGAAACACCAACTTTGGTTGATCGAGACCTTATTTTGTACGACCCGTTCATTATCAATGAATATTTGGATGAACGACTACCTCACCCGCCATTGATGCCAGTAGACCCAGTGTCGCGTGCCAAACAACGTTTGATGATTATGCGTTTGAGTCGTGATTGGTTAGGTTCCTTTAAAGCTTTGCAAGAAGACCCTAAAAATAAGGAAGCACACAAAGTAATTCGTGATGGTTTTATCGCAATCTCACCACTATTTACTGAGCAAGAGCACGCAATGGGTGAGGAGTATTCGCTGGTTGACGTTATTCTCGCTCCTTTGTTGTGGCGTCTGCCAATTTTGAATATCACTCTGCCCAAGCAAGCGCAGGTTGTCGACGAGTATGCCGAGCGCCTATTTGCTCGCCAAGCGTTTCAAGACAGTTTGAGCGACACAGAGCGAGATCTGCGCGGTTATTAATTAGCTGCGTAAGTAGTCATGACCTCCATCAATATGAGTTCGACCAAGCCCTATTTGCTTCGTGCCATTTTCGAGTGGGCGGAAGACAATGGGTTTACGCCTCAGGTCTTGGTCAATGCTAATGCGGAAGGGGTGGAAGTTCCCGAAGCGCATGTTGTCGATGGGCAGATTGTCCTAAATATCAGTTCGTCGGCGATTCAATTGCATGTTATGGATAACGAATGCTTAAATTTTTCGGCGCGCTTTAGTGGTGTAGAACAGGATATCTTTTTGCCTATTGATTCTATATTAGCCATTTTTGCGCGTGAAAACTCGCAAGGAATCTTTTTTGAAGAAGTTGATGACGACGACCTAGATCCTGACCCAACACCGCCAAAGAAGACCGTGTCTGAGCCGACCAAATTAAATACCAAACATAAGCCTAAGCGCGACGCTTCGCATCTCAAGATCATTAAGTAGGCCTTGGTGCTTAGATGCTGGTCAGCTCTATTTCAGTGCCTACGCTCGCGTTTGGCTCTAAAGCAGACAGCTAGCGACGTTTTGCTTATAGAGCTGCAAGTGATGCTTGAAACTCGGCAATTAGCTACAACATATCATCAGAAGTTTTAAAAACAGGAGATAATCCATGCCTGAATTTAGAGGCACTACCATCTTATCCGTACGCCGAGGCAATCATGTTGTGATTGGTGGCGATGGCCAGGTATCGATGGGTAATACCGTTATGAAAGGTAATGCACGAAAAGTGCGCCGTTTATATAAGGGGCAGGTCATTGCTGGGTTCGCCGGCAGCACGGCTGATGCGTTTACCTTGTTTGAGCTGTTTGATGCAAAGCTTGCCAAACATCAGGGCATTCTGACCAAAGCGGCTGTTGAATTGGCAAAGGAATGGCGCACCGATCGAATGTTGCGAAAACTAGAGGCGTTGCTGTGCGTGGCCGATAAAGAGGCCTCCTATATTATCTCGGGTACCGGTGATGTCATTGAACCAGAGGGCGGTGTCATGGCAATTGGGTCTGGTGGTTCATTCGCCGAATCGGCGGCGCGAGCTCTTGTGGCCAACACTGAAATGAGTGCAAAAGACATCGTCGAAGCGTCGTTGAATATTGCGGCCGATATCTGTGTCTATACTAATCATAACCTTACTATCGAAGAGCTGGAGTTCTAAATGAGTGAGATGACCCCACGCGAAATAGTTCAAGAACTAGACAAACATATTGTAGGGCAAGCTAACGCCAAGCGAGCTGTTGCGATTGCGCTGCGCAATCGTTGGCGGCGCACTCAGGTGCCTGATGAAGAGTTGCGCGCTGAAATCACACCAAAAAATATCCTAATGATTGGCCCGACCGGGGTTGGTAAAACGGAGATTGCTCGACGCCTTGCGAATTTGGCGGATGCTCCTTTTATCAAGGTGGAAGCAACTAAGTTTACCGAAGTTGGTTACGTTGGGCGTGAAGTCGATTCAATAATCCGGGATCTTGCTGATATTGCGATTAAGCGTCAGCGTGAGACCGAAATGAAAAAGATGCAGCAGCGTGCAGAAGATGCCGCTGAAGAGCGTGTACTGGATATCTTATTACCACCAGCGCGCGATGTTGGCTTTGCCGCGGAATCATCTGAAAGCACCGATGGCGCCGCTCGCCAGCGTTTTCGTAAGAAGCTACGCGAAGGCGATTTGGATGATAAAGAGATTGAAGTTGAAGTTTCGGCGCAGAATCTAGGTGTTGAGATTTTTGGGCCTCAAGGCATGGAAGAGCTCACTAGTCAGTTGCAGGGAATGATGAAGAACATGGGCGCGGATAAAAAACAAAGCCGCAAAATGCCAATTAAAGATGCATTAAAGGCGTTGACCGAGGAAGAGGCCGCTAAGCTGGTTAACGAGGACGATATCAAGCATAACGCTATTTCACGCTTAGAGAATCATGGCATTGTATTTATTGATGAGATTGACAAAATTGTAGGTCGCTCAGAAGGTGGTAAAAGCCCGGATGTTTCTCGTGAAGGTGTGCAGCGCGATTTGTTGCCACTTGTCGAAGGCTCAACGGTTTCGACCAAACACGGCATGATTAAAACCGACCATATTTTATTTATTGGATCGGGTGCGTTCCAGTTATCGAAGCCTTCCGATCTGATTCCTGAACTGCAAGGCCGCATGCCGATACGAGTTGAGCTCTCCGCGTTGAGTGTCGAAGACTTCAAGCGGATACTGACCGAGCCAGATGCGTCGTTGACCGAGCAGTATGAAGCGCTAATGCGAACAGAGAATGTGAGCCTAAGCTTTACCGAAGAAGGTATTCAGCGCATCGCCGAGCTTGCTTGGCAGGTGAATGAGAGCACTGAAAATATTGGTGCACGTCGCTTGCATACCATGCTTGAAAGATTGCTCGAATCGGTGTCTTACGAGGCTAGTGATCGGTCTGGCGACGCGGTGACCATAGACAAAAACTATGTGAATACGCACTTGGATGAACTAGCCGAAAACGAAGACTACGCTCGTTATATTTTGTAAGGGCTAATTAGCGAGGTTGCTGTGTAAAAGGGTCAATAGAAATATTGGCCCTTTTTTGTGCATGATTTGTGTGTGAGCCTTTGCGCTCTCCTAAGTAAACGATGATGGTATGATTTGACTATGATTTTCGCACTTCTTTTTATATTAGCCTTTTTGCTGGGTTTAGCTGTCTACTTGCTTACCAACCGCTGGGTGATAGCAGTGCTGGTTCCAACGGGTTTGTTCGTTGTCAATACCCTGTTAGATACCGAGGCTAAAGCGAATTGGGGCATGACATTTGTGTTCGGTTTGCCCATTGTTTTCGTTGCTGGTTTGCTCGGCGCTTATGTCGTCGAGTTGCGACGTTTTGGGGGCGATGAATTGGGTGAGGTAGAGGCCTCGGATGAGGACTAACAAACCTCATGTCATTGATTCAAGAAATGATGAGGCATACTAGGAGCGGGATCTTGATAAAAACGTCTATGCCAGAAGGTGATCTCTAAACTTACACAATATTCGGTTTTTAACTCTATGCAAAATAAAAACATCGTCGATCAAGTTATTTGGATCACCGGCGCATCATCAGGAATTGGTGCTGCCGTGGCTGCCGAGTTCGCTAAACTTGGGGCCATGGTGATACTGTCGGCTCGGCGTGAAGAGGCATTGAACGATGTTAAGCGCCAGTGCGATCAGCACACAGGCGACCCAAGTAAATGCTTAGTGCTACCGCTTGATATCACCGATGAGGATGGCTTGCCGGAAAAAGTAAAAGTTGCGCATACCTACGCTGGCCGAATCGACTTGTTAATCAACAATGCGGGAATATCGCAGCGTTCAAGTTGCCTATCAACCGACATGCAGACTTACCGCACCATATTCGAAGTCGATGTGTTTGGGCAAATTGCCTTAACCAAGCTTGTACTGCCGATTATGGTTGAACAAGGTTTTGGGCATCTTGCGGTAACCTCCTCGGTGGCGGGCAAGGTGGGCGTTCCGTTTCGTACCGGCTACAGCGCGGCTAAGCATGCGATGATGGGGTTTTTCGATGCGCTTCGTGCTGAGGTCGCACAACATGGCATCAAAGTAAGCACAATCACTCCTGGTTACATCAGAACGGCGATATCGGCCAACGCGGTTGCCGGAGATGGTTCACGTTTCGGCAAAGTTGACAGTGATATTCATCGCGGGATGAGTGCCGAGGAGTGTGCCAAGGTCATTGTTCAAGGTTTGCTGAAAGCTAAGCCTGAAATTGCCGTCGGTAAGGGAAGTGAAATGCATGCTCTGTGGATCAAGCGCTGGTTTCCAAATCTGCTCTTGAGAATCATGAACAAACAAACCGCCAAGTCCGCCAAGCGAGATGGTTTTGTTTGAACACTAATGCCTCATCTTTGCAGATGAGCGCAACATAAGATCTGGCTTGCAAGGAAATTCTACTACGGTATTGAGCTGGAACAAGTCCAAAACCGCAGCTCTTTAGCGACTGACCAGCGCGAATAAACAGCGGCAAAATAGATGGGTAAAGGAAAAAGCATGACCCGGCTAGGGTTGGAGTCTCCGAGCCATGCCTACTCCAGTACATGAGCGTGCAAAGCTTGGGGTTGGGGGCAAACACTATACACACTCAAGCTCTGTAAAATGTCGGGGTATCGGAATCCGCACATTTTCGGAGCAACTCTAGAATAGCGACTTTTGACTAACAGCCGCAAACACAATTAGTTAAATAAAGTATTAAAAAACACTAAAAACGTTAAGAATAGTTAAAATAATAATGTTCACTTGTCAGGAATAGCCTTAGACTACTATGCTATTGCTTACAGATTGTAAATTAATGTCACAAGGCCTGTATTTCGAAAGCGTATGTTGATAATTTCAATTTAAGGCGGGGGAACTAAAGGGGCTGCAAATAAAAACAGCTTAAACCGTGGGGTTATTATGGGCTTTTGTCAGCCACTCGTTCTGATTCATTGTGTCAATGGGTTTCGATCGGAGCGAGGATTTTCTTTGAAAGCATCGTCTATCCCGATGTTTTCTACCTTAGTATGTAATTTTTGGCCATGAGGATTTTGGTCGTTGAAAAAGACGAGCGAAGTGCGGATTTTATTGCGCGTGCGCTCCGCTCTGAAGGGTTTCACTGTGTCTCCACGCCTAATGGGAATGAGGCGCTGCGGCTAGCTGAGGATGGTGATTTTGATCTGATTCTCCTTGAGCTAATGATAAAGGGCTTGAACGGCATCGAAGTTTGCCAGCGGCTGCGGCTGCGCAACAATCTAACGCCCCTCATTATGCTGACGTCGCTGGACAGTGTTGAAGATATGGTTGCTGGCCTGAGAGTCGGGGCTGATGACTACATCACAAAACCGTTTGCCATTGAAAATCTATTGGCGAGAATAAGCGCCGTGTTGCGCCGTTCAAGCGCTGGTAAAGAGGTGCAAACATCAATTCTCTATCAAGATATTGATTTTAATACGCGCTCAATGCGCGTGATGATTGGTGGAAAGTCGATTAATTTTAGTGCTAAGGAGTTAGCTATTTTGGAGTTGTTTATCAGTCACCCAGAAAAGCTTTTCAGTCGAGAGAGAATACTGAGTAATGTTTGGGGTTTAGATAAAGACCCGCTCACAAACGTGATAGATGTGTATATCGGCAAACTTCGTAAGAAGCTGGCTGACGCCAACGCTAAAGTGGTCATTGAGACTGTGCGAGGACTGGGTTATCGGCTCACTCCAAGGAAACCTACTTGAGCTGATTGGCTTTCGAGTTTTAGGCACACAAATTTGCTTGGCAGCGGTCTACTGAGCAAGCCGTTAATTCGCTGCAAACGATGAAGATGTTGAGTACAATGCGTAAGCTTATGTGGTTCTCTGGACACTCACTTCCCGATAATTTGGAAATTTATGCTTAACTCAGAATGTACGTCAACGCTTGATCTAATCGATCAGAGCTTAGGAAAAACACTATCAGGCATTATTCGGGGCATAGAGAAAGAGGGGCTTAGGGTAACTGAACAGAGCCATATCGCTCAGTCAAGGCACCCTGAATCGCTCGGTTCTACACTGACGCATCCAACTATTACCACCGATTACTCAGAGGCATTGTTAGAGTTTATTACGCCTACACACGTCAATATTGATGAGTCAGTGAATTACCTATCTCAACTGCATAGCTTTGTATTACGCAACGATTCAAACGATGTAATTTGGCCAGCCAGTATGCCCTGCCAATTGGATGGTGATGAGAGCATACCGATTGCTTGGTATGGTACGTCCAATATTGGCATGCTAAAGCACGTTTATCGACAAGGTTTAGGGGTTCGTTATGGTCGCATCATGCAGTCCATTGCTGGTATCCATTACAACTTTTCTTTGCCAGATAATTTTTGGCCACTTTACCAAGACAAGCTTCTCCAGGAAAAAGGCGGAGAGAAGACTTCGGTGCAAGAATTTCGCTCAGCTCACTACTTCTCATTGATTCGAAATTTCCGTCGATATTCCTGGATTTTGCACTACTTATTTGGTGCTTCGCCAGTGCTCGACAAGAGCTTTTTAAATGGGCGCCCGCATACACTGGAAAAAATCAATGACAGCACTTACGGTTTACCCTATGCAACCTCTTTGCGTATGAGTGACCTAGGGTATCAAAACACGGCTCAGGAAGCGCTACACGTGTCTTACAGCTCGCTTGATGACTACGTCACTACCTTGGCTGAAGCTATGCAACATAGTTACGCTCCTTATGATGAGATTGGTGTTAAAGTTAACGGCGAATACCGGCAGCTAAATACCAATGTGCTGCAAATAGAAAATGAGTATTACAGCGATATTCGCCCGAAAAGGGTGACGCGGTCTGGCGAGAAGCCGATTGCCGCGTTGCGTGATCGAGGGGTTGAATATGTCGAAGTTCGGATATTAGATATAAACCCATTTTTGGCGGAAGGCATTAGCGCTGAACAGATCCGCTTTCTCGATGCTTTCTTGTTGTATTGCCTCTTTTCACAGTGCCCAGCGCAAAGTGATACTCGTTGCATGGAAATACGTGGCAATCAAACTAAGGTGATATTGAATGGGCGTGACCCGTCACTCAAATTAGAGCGTAATGGTGAACTGGTGCCATTTAGCGATGCTGCGAATGAACTGTTGGATGCGATTATGGCAACGGCACAGTTGCTCGATAACGCACATCAGTCCGATTCGTATGCGCAGTCGGTAAATGCACAAAAAGCCAAAGTTGCAGACAGCGCGCTCACGCCGTCAGGGCAGATGATGGAGATGATAAATGGCGGTGATGAGTTTATTGATATTGCCAAACGCCAAGCTGACAAATTCAAAACACATTTTACCTCTCTTGAAGCAGATAGTGCTTTTTATGCTCAACATAAACGCTTTGCAAAAGAGTCTTTAGAAAAACAAGCTGAGCTCGAGGCGGCCGACACCTTGAACTTTGACGAATTCTTAAGTAGTTATAACGCCAGCTAAGGGCTTTTCTTTGTTTAGCCTAGCTAAGGGGCTCTTCTTTATTCAGCTAAGGGCTCCTACTATTTGTTAGCTCGTCTACTATGCGGGTTGGCTAGAGGTTTTGAGATTCGATCCAGTTCTCTATTTCACTGGTCAATTCTGCTCCACGTTTGTTTTGCGTGGAAATCTCCGGGCCGAACACACAACGTATTTCACCGGGCTTAATCCACCAGCTTTTGCTTGACCAGTATTTTCCAGCATCGTGTGCAATTGGTACGATCGGAACGTTAGCTGCCATGGCTAATTTTGCTGCGCCTTTTTTATATCGGCCTTTTTGCCCCCAGGGAGTGCGTGTTCCCTCAGGAAAGATCAAAACATAACGACCTTCTTTAAACTTCTCCAGACCTTGTTCAATGACCTGGTCGAGGGCGTTCTTCTTATCGTTGCGGTCAATCGCAATTGGCCCAGTTGCTCTGAGGCCTAGCCCAAACACTGGAATCTTCAAAAGCTCTTTTTTGAGCACCCAGGCGAGTGGCGGCAAAAATGTCTGTGTGGTGATGGTTTCCCAGGTTGACGAGTGCGCGCAGGCTAACACGCAAGGCTGCTCTGGGAGATTTTCGACGCCTTCCAATGTGTGCGTTAGGCCGCAGGTAACTTTGAGCCACCAAGTCACAAACTTAGCCCAGCCGGCAATCAGCTTAGAGCGTCTGCGCGGCGGCGTGTATAGAGCAACCATAGAAACAAAGAAAAATGGGATGGTAGAGAGTGCCTTTCCCAGATAAAAGAGAATTGAACGAAGGTATATCATTTGAAGGGCCTAAATCTCCTTGTTTAGGAGTGCGTTTGCAAAGGCTGAAAGGTTGTCGAATACTAAGGTTCCGTCGAGTTGAAGTTCTGGGTCGTTAGCAATTTCTTTGATGCTTTTTCGCCCATTCCCGGTCTTTACAAGTACCGGCTTGGCCCCTGCTGCGCGAGCGGCAAGCAAATCTCGTACTGAGTCTCCAACGCTGAAAACGTTGTCAAAAGAGAGTTTGAGTCGGCTTGCTAGCTCATCATACAAGCCTGCTTTGGGTTTGCGGCAATCACAGCCATCGTCAGGATGATGTGGGCAAAAGAAAATACTTTGGATTTTGCCACCATGTTGTTGCACATGATCGATCATGCGAACGTGTATTTGCGCCAGTGTATTGGCATCGAAGTAGCCGCGCCCAATGCCGGATTGATTGGTAAGCACTACAACGTCATACCCAGCTTGAGAAAGACGTGCGATGGCTTCCAGGCTCCCCTTGATGGGGCGCCATTCATCCGCTGACTTAATAAAGTCGGCAGACTCATGATTGATCACGCCATCGCGATCCAATACCACTAATTTTATATTGGCGGTGCCCACCTGCTAGTAACCCTATGCTTGGAGTAAGGCGATGTCAGCGACACGCAGGAACAAGCTTTGGAGGCGCTTCAAAATCGCTAGGCGATTTGCTTGTTGTGCAGCATCATCGCTCATGACCATTACGTGTTCGAAAAAGTCATCTACAGGAGTTCGCAAGCTGGCGAGCTTTTCTAATCCTTGTTGATAGTTGCCATTATCGAACAGCGCAATGCAGTCAAGCTCGATGCTCTCAATTGCCAAGTAGAGTTCCTTTTCAGCCGGCTCCACCAATATACTTTGGTCAACCTCGGTTGATGGCTCAATGTTTTGCTTTTTGAGAATATTGCTGATGCGTTTATTGGCTGCAGCTAGATCGGCGGCTTCGGGAACGGCGCTAAAAGCGTGCACGGCCTTCACTCTTTGATCGAAATCTAATGGGCTGTCTGGTTCACAAGCCAACACAGCGTGAATGGTATTGGTGTCAATCTTCTGCGCTTGATAGAACGCCATAAGGCGCCCTCGGATGAAGTCAACAATGGCAGTTTGAGTTGATTCGTCAATTTCCAAGCCCTGGTGAGCCAGGTATCCATCCGATGTTTGTGCTACCAACGCCGCTAAGGTGGCCGAATGTTGTTCTTCAATCAATATACGTAAGATACTGAGTGCGGCACGACGTAGACCATAAGGGTCTTTGTCGCCGGTTGGTATTTCCCCGGCTCCGTAAATGCCGACAAGGCTGTCCAATTTGTCAGCCAGAGCTACGGCTTGAGCTTCTGCGCTAACTGGCAACTGGTCGCCAGCAAACTTTGGCCAGTAATGCTGCTCTATACATTCACCAACTAGCCTGTCTTCGCCTTCTCTATCGGCGTAATAGTGCCCCATAATACCTTGCAGTTCATCAAACTCTCCGACCATGTCGGAGACTAAGTCGGCTTTTGCAAGGCGTGCTCCTCGTTGCGCAATTGATGGCTCGCCCCCTAACGGTTCAGCGAGTCGCGCGGCGAGCATTTCTATACGCTTGGTTTTGTCCAGAATGCTACCAAGTTTAATATGAAATAAGACCGAATCTAGCCTCTTTACTCGATCTGCGAGTTTCGTTTTCTGGTCGGTTTCCCAGAAAAATTGAGCATCCGACAAACGCGCACGCAAGACTTTTTCATTACCCGTACGCACCTGATCTGGGTTGGAGCTTTGTATATTGCTAATAGTGATGAAGTGAGGTTTCAACGTGCCCTGAGAATCCACAATGTGGAAATATTTCTGATGGTCTCGCATTGATGAGATCAGGCACTCCTGTGGGACAGCCAAAAATGCATCGTCGAACTGGCCAAGCACCGCTGTAGGGTGTTCGACAAGGCCGGTTACTTCATCAAGCAGTGCTGGGTCGTCTGCAATGTGGCCGCCAACTTGTGCGGCTAGTTCGGCTACCTGCTCGCTGATTTGAGCTTGTCGTAGCGCGAAATCCGCAACCACGTGCCCCTGTTCTAAGAGCGTAGTTTCGTAGTCATTCGCATGTTCAATGGTGATGTCGCCATCGCTATGAAAACGGTGGCCGCGTGTGACATTGGATGAGGCTACATCAAGAACCGTTGTCGGAATAACGTCGGCACCGTGCATGGTAATGACCCACTTAATCGGCCGCACAAATTCCGCTGAACCATCCCCCCAACGCATGCGTTTTGGAATAGGCAATCTTTTGATTGCTTGGTCAATAATGCCACCAATAAGCTCGCCAAGTGTTTGGCCTTTTTCTTCTAGTTTATAGCTAAGCCATTCGCCTTTATCGGTTTTTAATCGGCCAAGTTGTTCGACGCTAACGCCGCATGATTTGGCAAATCCGGCAGCAGCGGGCGTCGGCTCGCCATTGTCTTGAAAAGCGGCTTGAACCGCTGGCCCTCGCCGTTCAACTGTTTGATCAGGCTGTGCGCTGATCACATTATTAACGCTGAGCGCAAGGCGGCGTGGTGTGGCAAAAGACCGCGCTGCATTTAAGTCAGTTTGCGCCACTAATTCTGCGGCTGCTAAGCTCGCTTGTAGTTCTCTTGAGAACGCCTCGCTGAGTTTCTTTAGCGCTTTAGGCGGTAGCTCTTCAGTGCCAATTTCTATTAATAAGGTATCGGTGTTCATGACTAGCTCACCTCTCCAGATCGTTCACTCTGAGATTTGCCTCTTGGGAACCCGAGTTCTTCACGAGCCTCATAATAGGCTTGTGCGACGCCCTTAGCCAGTGCTCGAATTCGACCAATGTAGCGAGCTCGTTCGGTAACACTGATGGCGTGTCGCGCGTCCAGCAGATTGAAGCTATGTGATGCTTTGAGGACTTTCTCATAGGCTGGCAGTGGAAGCTTCTTCTCAAGTAAATGTTGGCTTTCTGCTTCGCAGGCGTTGAACTGATGAAATAGCTCTTCGACGTTGGCTTCTTCGAAGTTGAAGGTCGATTGTTCTACTTCATTTTGATAGTAAATATCGCCGTAGGTAAATCCGTCAGTCCATTGCAGATCAAAAATGCTGTCCACACCTTGTAAGTACATGGCTATGCGTTCCAAGCCATAGGTGATTTCGCCAGTCACTGGTCGGCAGTCGAGCCCGCCAACTTGTTGAAAGTAAGTGAATTGTGTTACTTCCATGCCATTCAGCCATACCTCCCAGCCCAAGCCCCACGCACCCAAGGTTGGAGATTCCCAGTTGTCTTCAACAAAGCGAATATCATCCGCCAGCATATCGATGCCCAGCTGTTTAAGCGATTCAAGATAAAGTTCTTGAATGTTGTCGGGTGAAGGCTTGAGTATGACCTGGTACTGAAAGTAGTGCTGCAGGCGATTTGGGTTTTCTCCGTAGCGCCCATCAGTGGGTCGACGACAAGGTTGTACATAAGCCGCGCGCATAGGTTCGGGGCCGATTGCGCCAAGAAAGGTTGATGAATGAAAAGTGCCTGCGCCCATCTCCACGTCGTAGGGCTGCATGATCATGCAACCTTGTTCCGCCCAGAAATTTTGCAGCCGCATTATTAGCTGTTGAAAAGTCAGTTTAGTACTCATTCTGCCTATATCGCTATGGGTGTTTGGGACGGAATTCGCTGGTCGAATTTCGTCGAACTGAATGCCCATTAAAAAGGCGGATTGCTCCGCCGCTTATGGTTAGCCCGGTATTATAGCGGGGAGGCGCAAATATGCGAGCTTTGAATGCGGCTTTGTGTGCACAATTTTGGTGCGAGGTAGGGCAAAGGATTAATGTGAAAATCGTTTGAAATGGACAATTTGTCAACCATATTACTTTTATTCATGACTATATTAACAAAAAGTTATAAAACCGTAGACAAGCCACCCAGAATGAAGTAACTTTCGGCACAGACTGAGGTCAAGCCCAAGTCGCCTAGGAGTGAGGAAAGTGCAATTAATAGCACGACTCTGAAAATAAAAAGACTCGTTAACAACAATAATAAATGGCGGGTCTTTTTATTTTCGTACTAGCTTTATCTTCGTAAGCTAGAAATATGGACATGAAGTTCTTTCCCTGTTATCCGTCATTTTATCTATAAGCGGGTTGTGGGGATGGATTTTCTTTAATAGTGAAGCCGTCCTTGGCTCTTTTTACTATTTGATCAGTGATGCTGGGTCGGTAAAGCTTAAGCTTTGTGCTTGTGCAACCGCTTCGTAGGTCAGCATACCGTCATGAACATTCAAACCGTGTAGCAAGTGAGCATCTTGTTGCATGGCTTTCTTCCAGCCTTGATTAGCCATACTCAGTGTAAATGGTAGCGTCGCGTTGTTTAGCGCGTAGGTGGACGTTTGTGGAACGGCCCCTGGCATATTGGCAACGCAGTAGTGCACGACCTCATCAACAACAAAGGTTGGGTCCTCATGAGTGGTCGCCTTGGATGTCTCTAGGCAACCGCCCTGATCAATAGCGACATCGACAACAACCGAGCCTGGTTTCATGCTTGCGATGATGTCACGCGTTATGAGCTTTGGTGCATTTGCGCCAGGTATTAGTACAGCCCCAATAACAAGATCAGATTCTCTGGCATAGCGTTCGATTGCCTCTTTGGTGGAATAAACGCAATTGGCTTTGCCTTGAAATTCCGCATCGAGTTCTCGAAGCTTTGCGATTGAACGATCTAAAATAGTTACGTTGGCACCCATGCCGCGCGCTATGTATGCCGCGTTTTGGCCAACGACACCGCCGCCGATTACCAGTACCTTGGCTGGCTCAGTACCGGGTACGCCACCCATCAATACGCCACAGCCGCCTTGTGCGCGCTCCAGACAATGCGCACCGGCTTGTGCGGCTAAGCGGCCAGCGACCTCGCTCATCGGGGCCAATAGAGGCAGTGAGTTGCCAGGGCCTGTGACAGTTTCATAGGCAACTGCGGTCACGCCCGACTCAAGCAATAGCTCAGTTTGAACTGGGTCTGGTGCGAGGTGTAAATAGGTAAAAAGTAACTGGCCTTTGCTTAACTGTTTGCATTCGTTAGGCTGCGGCTCTTTTACTTTAACGATCATTTCACTTTCAGCGAATACGGCATCGTTCGAGTCAGCGATTTTGGCGCCAACTTTTCTGTATGCTTCGTCTGTTAAGCCAATGCCAGCGGCCGCGCCGGTGCTGATTGTTACCTCATGTCCGTGGGTAATAAGTTCTTTTGCGCTGGCTGGGCTTAAGCCGACGCGGTATTCGTGGTTTTTTATTTCTTTTGGGACACCGATTTTCATCCGGTTTGCCTCTCGTGGAGTGTGTGTTGTTAGACGCAAAAATAATATCGACTTTAATGCGTATCGTTAAGGCAACTTTTTTCTATATTTTGACTTTTGCAATAATTTTTAATTAAATTGGAGTATATTTTAGGAAACACAACTATTTTTTAAAAAATTGACAGTGAACTGATATGTTAGACGTAGAACACAACGAGCCGCTAAGTCTTGATAAGTATGATCGAAATATCTTGAATGTTCTGCAGGCCGATGGGCGGATCTCTTATACGGATTTAGGCAAAACAGTAGGGCTAACAACAACGCCGTGTATTGAACGAGTTCGCAAATTAGAGCGTGCTGGCTATATAAAAGGTTACTCAGCTCGCTTGAGTGCAAAGCAGCTTGACGCTGGTTTGGTTGTATTTGTTCAGGTCAGCCTGGATCGTTCGAGCAAGCAAAGTTTCGAAGGTTTTAGGGCCTCAATTCACAAGTTAGCGCAAGTTCAGGAATGCTATCTGGTGACTGGTAGTTTTGACTTCTTGGTCAAAGCGCGGGTTAAAGATATGCACGCCTATCGTGACTTTCTGGAAGAGGAGCTACTGGCGCTTCCAGGTGTTAAAGAGTCGACCAGTATCGCCGCAATGGAAACCGTTAAAGAAACCTTGGCCATTCAAGTTTAGCGGTCATGAAAGCTAGTTCAGCAAAAGAGAGGTTGTTGTGAGCATCAGTGTGTTTGATCTTTTTTCTATCGGAATCGGCCCGTCTAGTTCGCATACGGTTGGGCCGATGCGAGCGGCTGCTCGGTTTGTGGGCAGTTTGCTTGATGAAAAACAACTTGAGGGTACAACGCGTGTTCAAGTTGAGTTGTTCGGGTCTTTGGGCGCAACCGGTAAGGGGCATGGGTCTCCGAAAGCAGTTGTACTCGGGCTGTTAGGTGAATTGCCTGAAACTGTCGAGGTTTCATCGGCACTTGAACGCTACCAAAAAGTAAAGGAATGCGGTTTATTGATGCTCGGTGATAAGCGTGAAATTAAATTTTCTCGAGATCAAGATCTCATACTTCACTTTCGCAAATCGCTCGACCGTCATAGCAACGGAATGGTGTTTAAGGCCTTCGCCGAGAATGGTGATCAATTACTCAGTAAAACTTATTTCTCAATCGGTGGTGGGTTTGTTCTTGCAGATGATGCCGAAGAGGTGGTGCCTAATGACATCGAAGTTGAGCACCCATTCTCGAGTGCCGAGGAAATGCTATCGCTGTGCGAAAGGAATAGTTGTTCGATTTCAGCGCTGGTGTTCAAAAACGAGCTGGCTTGGCGAGAGTCGAGTGAGATCAATGAAAAGTTGTTAGACATCTGGGCGGTGATGCAGGAATGCGTGAGTAATGGATTGGAAAATGATGGTGTGTTACCCGGTGGATTGAACGTTCAGCGTCGAGCTAAGGAGCTTCATGAAAAACTGCTGGCGGCGCCAGAGAAATCACTTTCCGACCCATTGGCGGTATTGGATTGGGTAACTTTGTATGCGCTTGCCGTTAATGAAGAGAATGCCGCTGGCGGGCGAGTGGTTACGGCACCGACGAATGGCGCTGCGGGGATCATTCCGGCTGTGCTTCACTACTATACCCGATTTGTGCATGGCGCAAGCTCTGATGGGGTGACACGATTTCTCTTAACCGCAGCGGCAATAGGTATGTTATACAAACGCAACGCCTCAATCAGTGGCGCTGAAGTGGGTTGTCAGGGAGAGGTTGGTTCGGCTTGTTCAATGGCGGCTGGCGCGTTGGCCGAAGTACTCGGTGGCTCGCCCAAACAGGTTGAAAATGCCGCGGAAATCGCCATGGAGCATAATCTTGGTTTAACCTGTGACCCAATCGGTGGGCTTGTGCAGGTTCCTTGTATTGAACGTAATGCGATGGCGTCAGTCAAAGCAATCCATGCTGCAAGAATTGCGCTTAAGGGCGATGGTTCGCATTATGTCTCTCTCGACAAGGTGATCAAAACCATGCGTCTTACTGGGCAGGACATGAAAGATAAATACAAAGAAACGGCGCGTGGAGGCCTGGCTGTGAATGTGGTCGAAGTGCCGGTTAATGTTGTGGAGTGTTAGCATTATCTTGGCATTTCTTGGGGCAATATCTGGATAGATCACTTATATATGCACTAAATTGGTGCAATTGATGCCTGAATGCATTAATCTAGTGCGCTATTCTGAGTCACATTGAGTCAATAGCTTATCTTTCACGCTGTTGAGCCCTGTTAGGGTGCGCTACTTCCTTCACTTAAGGGAACGCAGGAAGTTGGCACAGAGTTTGCTAGAATAAATTCGTAGTTACACTCATAAGCTGCAATGCGCATGCCGCTTAGTAGTGAATTCCGGTTCGATTCTTCGATGTAGATGTTAAAACGTTAAACATTTGTGTTGGCGAGGGTGGAAGCCGAAACTACCAAAACATGATTATTTAATAATGGGCTATAGGTAGTTCGTGCCCAACTAATTCTAACAATTGTTATTGAGGTAAAAGAAATGTCAGTTTCAGACGTTTTAAAGCAGATTAAAGACGAAGATGTAAAGTATATTGATTTTCGTTTTACGGATACGCGTGGTAAAGAGCAGCACGTAACTGTGCCAACCAGTGTGGTTGACGAGGATACATTTACCGACGGTAAGATGTTCGACGGTTCATCGGTTGCTGGTTGGAAAGGCATTAATGAGTCAGACATGATTCTAATGCCAGAAGCGGAGTCAGCGGTTCTTGACCCATTTTTTCAAGACAAAACCCTGAACATTCGTTGCGATATTATCGAGCCTTCAACCATGTCTGGCTATGAGCGTGACCCACGTTCGATCGCTAAACGTGCTGAAGCGTATTTGAAAGAAACCGGTATTGGTGATACGGCATACTTTGGCCCTGAAAATGAATTCTTCGTATTCGATGATGTTCGTTTCTCGACTGAGCCACGCGGCGCGTTCTATGAAGTTGATTCATCAGAAGCCTACTGGAACTCTGAGAAACCATACGAAGGCGGCAACATGGGTCACCGCCCAGGTTTGAAAGGCGGTTATTTCCCTGTGCCCCCGGTTGATTCATTGCACGATTTACGTGCGGCAATGTGCCAATCGTCTGAAGCAATGGGCGTACCAACTGAAGTGCATCACCACGAAGTTGCTACTGGTGGGCAGTGCGAAATTGGTACTATCTTCAACACTTTGGTGCGCAAAGCAGACGAAGTACAAATCTTCAAATACGCGGTCCATAACACGGCTCATATGTTCGGCAAAACGGCAACGTTCATGCCTAAGCCAATTGTTGGTGATAATGGCTCTGGTATGCACGTGCATCAGTCTATTTTCAAAGATGGTAACAACACTTTTGCTGGTGACGGATACGGTGGTTTGAGTGAGACGGCTTTGTACTACATCGGTGGTATTTTCAAGCATGCAAGAGCGATCAATGCATTCGCTAATGCGTCTACTAACAGCTATAAACGTTTGGTGCCAGGTTTCGAAGCCCCAGTACTTTTGGCTTATTCAGCTCGTAACCGTTCAGCCTCTTGCCGTATTCCTTACGTAAATAACCCTAAAGGGCGTCGTATTGAGATTCGTTTCCCAGATTCAACGGCTAACCCATATTTGGCGTTTACGGCTATGTTGATGGCTGGCCTAGACGGAATCCAAAACAAGATCCACCCAGGCGATGCAGCGGATGAGGACTTGTACGAGTTGCCAGCGGCAGAACAATCTAAAATCCCAACCGTTGCGGCTGGTCTTGATTACGCATTGGATGCGTTGGATAACGATCGTGAGTTCTTACTTGCTGGTGGTGTGTTCAGTGACAGTGCAATCGACGGTTATCTAGAACTTAAGCAAGAGGAAGTTGACGCGCTGCGTATGAATACGCACCCAGTTGAATTCCAAATGTCTTACAGTTGTTAGAATAAAACGGTGTGAAAGACGCCTCGCTGATGCGGGGCGTTTTTTTCGATGATGTGTGCACTAAAATGGTGCAATTCTTGTGTTCCTTGAGGTTTTGTGAACAGCGACCTACTAATTGAAAGTCTTGAGTGTGCCGTGATTGTGATCGATCACGACGATATTATTACTCAGGTCAACATTGCGGCCGAGACGCTGTTTTGTCAGAGCCGCCGCTATTTGGTGGGTAAGCCGGTTGCCGATTTGATTTCGGATGAATCCGTGGCGCGCTGCCTAAAAGAGTGTAAGGAGCAAAATGCGAAGTTTACCCTGCGTGAGGTAGAACTAAAGCTGCTTGGCGAGCAACCTTTGGTAGACATGACTTTGTCTAGTGTCACCACGGCGAAAGGCATAGAACCGTCGATATTGATCGAAATAAACTCGATCAACCGAATATCGCGTTTTATGAAAGAAAAGAATCAACTTGAACGACAGCAGTCATTCAGATTGATGATGCGTGGTTTGGCACATGAGATCAAAAATCCACTTGGCGGAATCCGTGGCGCTGCGCAACTACTGGATCGCGAGATCAAAGACCCTTCCAGAAAAGAACTTACCGACATTCTGATAAAAGAAGCCGACCGTCTAACTCGTTTGGTCGATCGAGTAATGGGCTCGCGCGAGCAGCTGAAACCAGTGTACCTAAATATTCATGAAGTTTTGGAACACGTGGTGCATCTGGTTAGTGTTAAGAGTGCGGATCGCTTAGTAATAAACCGTATCTATGATCCGGCGCTTCCAGAAATTAAGGTCGATAAAGAACAAATGATTCAAGCGGTATTGAACATCGTTGGAAATGCAATTGAGGCCCAAGTGGATAAGCGTTTCGTCACTCTAGGTTTGGTGACAAAGTTTGAACGGTTCATTACTTTGAATCAAACCATGCATCGTCAGGTGCTAAAGATCAAAATATGGGACGAGGGCCCGGGTGTGCCAAAAGATATGCAAGAAATATTATTTGACCCATTGATCACCGGTCGCCCGGAAGGCACAGGTTTGGGCCTATCAATTACGCAGGAAATCGTTCAGCGCCACAATGGCGTTGTACAGCTAGAGGACTATCACGGTAAAACTTGTTTCTCTATTTACTTACCCTACACCAATGGAGAGCATCATCATGAATAAGGTATGGATAGTTGACGACGACTCATCGATCCGTTGGGTGCTAGCGCGGGCGCTAAGAGCCGCTGGTTTCGAGGTTAGTGACTTTGAAGACGCAGAGTCAGCACTACACGCCCTGGAGAAGGATTCACCGGCAGCTCTCATGACCGACATTCGTATGCCGGGCATGAGTGGTTTAGAGCTGGCCAAACAGGTACACGAGAAGTATTCAAGTACTCCGTGTATTGTGATGACGGCCCATACAGACCTCGATAGCGCACTGGCGTCGTATGAGAGTGGGGCATTTGAGTACTTGCCTAAGCCCTTTGATTTAGATGAGGCCGTGCGGCTGGTGCAAAGAGCCGTTGAACCCAAAGAAGCTCAAAAAAGCGTGGAAGAATTGCCTGAGACCGATGTAGAAATCATCGGTGAGGCACCGGCTATGCAGGAGGTATTCCGGGCCATTGGTCGCTTGGCGAAGTCCCACATCAATGTGATGGTATGCGGTCAGTCAGGTACTGGTAAGGAGTTGGTCGCCAATGCCTTGCATCAACACAGCCCGCGTGCGAAAAACCCGTTTGTGGCGATCAATATTGCCGCTATTCCTGCGGAGTTATTAGAGTCGGAACTGTTTGGTCATGAGAAAGGTGCGTTTACTGGCGCGCAAGCGCAGCGCAAAGGCCGGTTTGAACAGGCCGATGGCGGCACCCTATTTCTCGACGAGATCGGAGAAATGAGTGCGGACCTGCAAACACGTTTGTTAAGAGTGCTTTCCGATAAACGATTCTACCGCGTTGGTGGCCGTGATTTGGTGTCGGTTGATGTCCGAGTATTAGCGGCAACGAATCGCGATTTGGAAAAGCAAGTTAAGGAAGGTCATTTTCGTGAAGACTTATATCATCGTCTCAATGTTATCCGAATCGATTTGCCATCGTTGCGTGAACGGGCTGAGGATATCCCGCTCTTAGCCAAGCGCTTTTTGCGGACCAGCGCCGATGAGTTACAGGTTGATATGAAAGCGCTATCCGATGATGCTCTGCAGAAGATGATGGCTTACGATTGGCCTGGTAATGTTCGCCAGTTGGAGAATATGTGTCGCTGGATTACGGTGATGGCCCCAGCGTCAACCGTCAGTATAGAAGATCTACCTAAGGAAATACTTGGGAGCGAAGTAGCTCCGCAGTCGCAGGACTGGGAAAGCTCTTTAGCTAAGCTCGTGCAACAGAAATTGAACATGGGGCAACAAGAAGTATTAGACGAGTTGGTAAAACGCTTTGAGGCCGTTGTATTACGTGTTGCGCTCGATCATACAGGCGGGCATCGGCAGAACGCCGCCAAACTTCTTGGTTGGGGAAGAAACACGCTCACTCGTAAGCTAAAAGATTTAAACTTTGATTAAAACTACTAGTAAGTGCAATCAATAAAGTGGCTATTCGCAGGCGTCGCCTAACCCAAATAGAATGAGCGGCGAAGTAATCAAGTAAGAAGTGCCAAACCAACACCGCTCAGTGTGAGCGTCGCACGATATTGAGTGAGCATTTTGAGTAACAGCTCTACTAATGAACCGAAGCTTCGGCATGATAGCTTGAAATATCATGCCTAAGAAAAACATCGGCAAAGAAAAAAACTGGCGTGCAATGCGTTAGAAAAACAAAACATTCGGGAGTTATAGTGGCGAGCGTTTGTGAGGATCACTTTACAGTGAACGCTGCTCTGCAACTTTAAGTTTTGGTCTCGGAAAATCCAAACAATGTTCGCGCAACTTTCTAATGCTATCGTAATTCGATTAGATAAAGTCGGTCTAATTCTCAAGGTCACCAAAGTTTATAAGCGTGCCAGAATACAAAACGATAGAAATAATGAGGGGAGTGAGAAGATGAAATTAAAAGCTACAGTTGTCTCTATGTCAATGATGATGATGGGCAATACGATTGCGCAGACACAAGCTCAGATTGAGGGTCAGTCAACAAAGGTTACTGAGCAGGTAAATCCTGAAGATGTTCAAACTCTAGAGCTAGAAGAATTGCTGGTAACTGGTTCAAGGCTCGACGGCGGAGTAGATTCAGCCCCGTTAACGGTGATAACCGCCGAAGATATTGAAACACGCGGTGTTACTAATATCGATCAGCTGTTTAGGCAGTTCGTGACCAATAGCCGGGGTATTTCAGCCTCAAATGCAGGCACGATTAACGGCAATACATCGAACAATCGAGGCCAGCCAATCAATAACCTCTCTGGCGGAAACGTAGTTAATCTTCGTGGCTTAGGTGTCGGTTCAACCTTGGTTTTATTGAATGGCCGACGAATTGCGGGTGAAGGTGCGGGCAACGGCGATTTTACCGACATCTCAAGTATCGCTGTTAACTCAATTGATCGAATTGAAATTTTGACCTCTGGTGCCTCGGCGGTTTATGGAGCCGATGCCGGTGTGGTTAACATCATTCTTAAGAAGAACTATACGGGATTGACGGCCTCGGCTAGGCTTGAAACCAGCAACACGGGGGCGTCTTCGGAACGCTACAGTCTTACTTCGGGCAACTCTTGGGGCTCAGGCAATTTAACCGCGACGGTGAGCTATACTAGTCAAGAATCCGTTAGTGCACGCCGCTTTGGACTTCTAACTCGCGATTTTAGCTCTCAAGGTGGCCGAGACCTACGTCAGCTAACCTCTACGCGCGGTGTGTTCATACTCGATCCAGAAGTCACCAACCTGGTCGATGCCAGCGATGAATTTGCTCGCAATGGCATATTGTTACCGACTAATTCTGGGCCGGTTGATTTTGACTCTGATACCAGCGCTTTCGAGCGCGTTGCGCGCGACTCTTTAGATGAAGTATTGCCGATATCATTGAGCCCAGCGAATGAACTAACCAGTGTGACTGCCAGACTTACTCAAGATATAGATAGCAAGTATGTGACTCAGTTTTTCGCTGACCTGTCTTACTCTGAGCGATGCCGTTGCCGCTGGAATCATACCCAATGATCGCTTTGAGACTGAGAGCGAAAATATTGCGTTTTCCTCAGGCTTTAATGGAAAGTTGTCGCCAAAATGGTCTTGGGAAGCCGGTGTTTCCTATTCAGAAAATACCGACTTTGACATCTCTGCCGGAACATTCACCTCGCAGTTGGCCGAAGGTATTTTTGACCCGATTACGTTTGAAGAAGTCTCTGGCCCACGCAATGAAGTGAGAGCCGACTTTTTTACCAATCCGGCTGCAGAGCAATTTCTGCGTGATAGCTTTAATAGGATGGTACTAACCTCAGATTCAATAACGTCTGGTTTTCTAGGAGTGGTCCGCGGTGAATTTTTTAGTGATCGAGCCAGTGGTCCATTGCAGGTATCGCTTGGCGTTGATTATCGCGAAGAAGAAAACGAGACAACCACCATAGAAGAATCTATCTTAGGCCAGAACCTGGATTTTACGACAGCCGATTTGGAAAGTGTGCGTCGTGTAACAGCGATATTTAGTGAACTGACGTTTCCGATTACAGACACGGTATCAATCGATGCCGCAGCGCGTTGGGAAGACACTCGAAATACAGGGGTCAATGTTGGCCAAGAACGAGCCCTAGCTGTGTTCGTGGCCTCAGGTGGTATTGATCAATTTGACCCTATTGCTGGCGAAACGGGTCGATTTGACGAATCCAGCACTGGGCTTAGCCCCCGCTTGGGTATTTCGTGACAAGAGAGCTGGTGGTGACTTGTATCGTCAGTTAAGGCGCCAAGGTAAGAAATACGATAAACGACGCAATGGCGTATCTACACGAGGACATATCAAAAATCGACAAGGTATCGAAAAGCGCCCCAGTATCGTCGATCAACGAGTTCGCTTAGGTGATTGGGAAATAGATACCGCGATCGGCAAGAAACATCAAGGTGCAATCGTGACAATTGTTGAGCGCAGTACACAAAAGCTCCTCTGTAGGGCAATATCCAATAAGACGGCTAAAGCGGTGACACAGGCGACCATCGAGTTACTACGCCCCTATAAAAAGTATGTGCATACGATCACTGCGGACAATGGCAAAGAGTTCTCTGGGCATGAAGCAATGGCCAAGTCGCTTGATGCTCAAGTTTACTTTGCGAACCCGTATAGCTCATGGGAACGTGGATTAAACGAAAATACGAATGGCTTAC
>CALKRK010000054.1 GCA_937989675.1 uncultured Arenicella sp.
AAGCTAGACCGAATACTAGACATTGCTGGCCGCAAGCAGCTGCCGGTGATTATGTTCACCGAAGGCGGTGGCGGCCGCCCCGGAGATACCGACGTCACCACTGTGAACTCTGGACTTCAATGTGCATCTTTCGGAACTTGGGCTGGGCTAAGTGGCGTTGTACCGAGAATCGCCGTCGCTAACGGTTACAACTTTGCCGGTAATGCGGCACTATTTGGCGCTGCCGACATCACAATCGCGACGCGCACATCTTGGGTTGGCATGGCTGGCCCGGCAATGATCGAAGGCGGTGACCTGGGTTCTTTCAAACCGACTGATATCGGGCCGATAGATATTCAATCGAAAAATGGCACCGTGGACATAGTTGTCGATGACGAGCAGCAAGCATGCACCGTTGCAAAAAAAGTGTTGTCTTACTTTCAAGGTAACTCCGCTGAGCACTCATCATCAGATCAAGCCCCGTTGCAATACGCCATGCCTGCAAACCGCAGGCAAACTTACGATATTCGAGATATTCTCGCACGGGTTTTTGATGCCGATTCATTTACTGAACTACAAGCTAGCTTTGGTTCGTCCATCGTTATCGGGTTTGCTCAAATCGCGGGCATTCCTGTTGGCATCATGGCGAACGATTGTCGGCACTTAGGCGGAGCTATCGATATCGACGCTGGCGAAAAGGCTGCAAACTTTGTGCAGCTATGCGATCAGTTTTCCTTACCTATCATCTCATTTTGTGACACACCCGGCTTTATGGTCGGCCCCGAACACGAATCACGGGGTGCAGTACGGCGGTTAGCTAAACTGTTCAGAGCAGGTGCTCAATTTACCACGCCTTTTTACGCCGTTGTGTTGCGCAAGTGCTACGGCCTCGGCGCACAAGCCATGCTCGGCGGGAGTACAAAGCACCCCACCTACTCCATGGCCTGGCCCACTGGCGAGTTCGGCCCGATGGGCTTAGAAGGCGCAGTAAAGCTCGGCTTTCGAAAAGAACTTGAAGCTGAACGTAACCCCGAAAAACAAGAAGCCTTGTTTAATAAACTCCTTGCGCAACAGTACGAACGGGGCAAAGCGATGGAGGTCGCAAGCGTGTTGGAAATCGATGCAGTTATTGACCCAGCCGAAACACGCTCGACCTTAGTTCATTTGATTAGTTCACCAGGAGACTAATTAGTCAAAGAACTATTCACCAAAATACACGAAGAAGCGCACCGAAAATTAGACACAAGCTACCAACGATTCGCAGATCAAACTAGCTGACCCACAATACCTTGTAGCGGTTTAGAAAATGCTCGCCACTTCGTCAAACGGCTTGCGCTCAATATCCGGCACGGTAACATCCTCAGCCGGATAGCCAGTTACCATCAACATAAATGGTTTTTCATTGGTCGGGCGCTCGAGTATTTCATTGAGAAACTTCATTGGGCTCGGGGTGTGCGTGAGCGTAGCCAACCCGGAAAAATGCAAGGCCGAAATTAACATACCTGTCGCTATACCTACCGATTCTGGCATGTAGTAATTTTTGTGCTTCACACCTTCTTCGTCAATGGTATTGCGCTGCAGAAACACGGCAATCAAAAACGGTGCCGTTTCTAGAAAGGGTTTGTGTTCATCCGTTTCAAACACCTTTAAGTCCTCCAGCCAAGATTGCGGTGCCCGGCCATTGTAAAACTCCTGTTCTTCAGCCTCAGCGGCTTTGCGTATGAGTTTTTTAGTCGCCGCGTTCTCGACAATCACAAAATGCCATGGCTGCTTATTCGCTCCACTTGGCGCGGAGGCGGCCGCCTTCACGGCATTCTCAATAATCTCTCGATCAACTAGCCGGTCTGAAAAATCACGCACGCTGCGGCGTCGGCTTAACGTCTCACAAAAATCGCGAGACTCAGTTAACATCTGTTCTGGCGGTAGTTCTTTAAATTGCAGTGGTATAGGCATAATCGTATCGTGTTTAGTTAGTGCCTATATTTTATACGGATCTCCCAAGGCTGCAGCAATTTTTCTAGGTTTTACTACGTTCAAGCGCCCATGGCCGCAACGGATATTATCGAGTATTAGCAAATCACCTTGCTTCCAGCTAAACAAATTCGAGGAAGACCACGCTGCATCAATCATCTCACGAGTTTCGGCTGGCGAAATAGCCGACCCATCACCCCACAGTGTGCGCATAAACACATTTTTCTTTACGTACTGAGAACGCACTAAAGAGCTCAACCCCAGACGAGTCAAGGTGTTAAGGCGGTGAGAGAAGGTCTTTAGGTCATAGGGCGCGGCTTCACCATTATACAAGGTTAAACTAATGCACTTGCGGCCCGTTTCAGGGTCAACAATAAAACCAGGCATTTTAGCTTGTGTAATCAATCCACCATTCGCTTGCCACTCAAATTCAAGCCCTTGTTTGCGGCAGGCTGCCTCGGCCTCTTCCTTGGTGCTTGCTTGCAATGAATCACGCCAAGTCTTATACACGTTGAATATCCGTGGCTTTTTGTCGCCCAGATAACGTTGATAGATCATCCCTAAATTCTCTACCTTAGTTCGGGTTTCTGGCGAGAGTGCGTCAAAGATAGCCGCACAATCAAAAATAGGCGTTTCGCCGTAGGTCTGTGGTTCAGTAATACAATAAAAGAAAATTTTACCGGGCCGTTGTTTCAGATAACACATCTCGGTGTGAAATGAAATCACATAAGACGCTGGCGCTTCGGTGGAGGTAAAAAAGTGATCACTCAAACGGCTACGAGGGCTAGCACCACCTAAGTAGTTATCATCAAAATTGACTCCTAAGGCCAATAACAATGTTTCGGCTTGTACCGTGTTCTCAATCGGCAGCCCACGTAACAGCACAGCGCCGGACTTTCGATAGCTGGCTTTAACCTGCTCGAGAAAAGCTGAGTTATTAGAAAACGACTCCAGTGCATCTGATTCGGAATGCTCTAAAACAGTAATGAAACCGTCCTTATTCGGGCTATCTGATGCGATTTCATGATCGGTTAATGCACGCTCTGCAACTACTGTCATGGAGTTCCTCCGCCTCTTATAATCTGGACATTATGTCAACCCAGAGTATCAACGTTCCCGCTTTACAGCAAACAGCTAACTTGAAAAATTCGATGTAGCATTGCTTCAACGCTGGGGAATTTGAGGGATTTAGGATATATTCTCGACCAAGAATTTCAAGACGCACCGACGGATTCAACTATGACCACGCTTATTATGATCGCACTGGCTTTATTTGTGATCGGCTCAATGACCTACGCCTACGCGTATCGCGGTCAAGCAAGGTGGTCGGGTTTTGGCGAGTATGTACGCAAAGGCTGGCCTATTTTCACGCCGTTTAATTGCCTGCTGTACATTTTCACAAAAGCAAAGGCACGGCCAGCCATTATGAACATGGCCGAGTTTCCAGAATTGAAAGAACTTGAAGAAAACTGGGAAGTCATTCGCAAAGAGGCTATTGAACTGATGGCCGAAGGTGGCTTTGACCAAATCACCGATAAAGAGTCCGCTTCGTATTATGACATCGGCTTCCGTACTTTCTATAAATACGGATGGACTAAATTTTACCTCAATTGGTACGGCTACACGCACGAGTCCGCCAAGCGCACCTGCCCAAGAACCATCGAACTATTAAGTAAAATTCCGCAGGTGAACGGCGCAATGTTCTCAGTATTGCCACCGGGCGGACAACTCACACGTCACTTAGACCCTGTGGCTTGTTCTCTGCGTTACCATTTGGGTTTAGACACCCCCAATGACGACCGTTGTTACATCAGCGTCGACGACACCAAGTACTCTTGGCGCGACGGCGACCCACTATTGTTTGACGTGACCTTTTTACACTTCGCACATAATGACGCCGACAAATCTCGTTTAATCTTAATGTGTGATATCGACCGGCCCATGTCATGGTTCGGCCACTTGCTAAATTTGCCGTATAAATGGCTAATGAAAGCCACTGTGGTGCCCAATACAGATGAAGATAAACGCGGCTTCGCCAACAAGACTTTCAGTACTTTAGTGCCGTTACTTGAGAAAAGTAAACGCCTGAAGGAAACAAATTTACCTGCTTACAAAGCACTCAAGTACACAGTGAACGGAACGCTAATGCTTATATTAGCCGGGCTAATTTGGTTGTTTCTGAAATTTATTTTTTGGTTGCTTTAGGCATTACTTAAGCATGATGCTCAACACCAATCAATATGGTTGATAACCTAAGCCAAAGTAATGAGAAATTGGCTTAAAGATCTTTCAGTAGTAGTTGTTGCCGCAAGCCTGTGTTTTTTTGCAGCGATACAAGCAGCCCAGGCTAAACCTCCAATGAACTGGCGCGTATTTGATTACGCTTATACTGAATTTGACACCCTAAAGTCTGAACAAGCACAGGATGGCGAAACCCTTGCCATTATTGATGGTACCGCTTTAAATTTCGCCGACTATCTTGAAAAGCATCACTATGAGTACCAACCAGAGGGCTTTCTTTATCAAACCATTGACGCGAGTCAATATAGGGGGAAACACCTGCACATCTCCGCCTTCGCAAGAAATATAAGACCGGACTTTGAAAAACTAGAGAACCTGTTTTCTGAGCAGTTAACCGAGATACAAAAATTGATGGGAGGCCAAAATAAAGTTGGCTCGCATTCCCCGCAGCAGGCCTCTTATTTAAAAAAGCGTGACGCTTGGCGCGCGGAACGCCATGCGGCGGTCACTTCAAATTTCTCAAAGCATATTCGTGATTCCTACGCGCAATCTAGATACGGTATCTGGGTGCTATTGCATATGGAAGGTGGCACAAAAGACCAACCCAAAATTCGAAAATTCAGCCCCACTTCGACTGGTAACATCAGTACCCCCGAACGCTGGCAACGTTTCAATATTGAGGTGAGCATCCCAGAGCACTGCCATAAAATTACCGTTGTATTCTGGTCTTGGGGAGTATCCAAGGCACAGGTAGACCACTTCGCTATTGTTGAACATGGCCCCGAACTGAACCGCAGCGACTACGGAGAATACTTTTCTTCTTTTGACCGCCTTTATGAAAAGCTAATACTCAAAGATGATCAAACAGCCGAAGCAGAACTGCGAAACCTTAGTTTTGAAAGGCAATAAAAATAACGTTAGGTCTTTACCGATATCGGCTTCTCTAGAGATATTAAAGGCACAGCTGGACTCTACGTAAGGAATACATCACTATTTAATTAGACGTATGCTCTCAGTGCGAAGGCGCTATAAAAAGATGTCCGGATTAACACAATCAGAACATTTGACAAATAATGTCAATTAACTTGGCCCAAACAACCATGTAGTATCGATCCACCCTACTGGACTACCGAAGGTATATTGCGTAACGATGAGCCAAACACTCAAAGTAAAAAAGCGTCCACCAAAGTTGAAGCGGTGCGTGATACTTCTCTTCTCTGCCGCACTTTGTTTCACAGTCTCAATAAGCAAGGCGCAAAATACTCCTACCGGATTAAGCCCGATAATTACCTACCTGCTGTTTGAAAACCAGAAACCAGGCGGCAACATGCCGGTTGAAGACGCTTCTAGGTTTTTAATGCAAAGCACTTTTGGTGCTACCTATGATGACATAGTCGAGCTTAGTAACAGCTCTTACCGAGCATGGCTTAATCGACAGTTTGCTATGCCCGTCACAAAAACCGTCGGCTATGCTGAGTCTCAAGGCTGGATCGAGAATTACCCTCTTATTCTCGCCAGAGGAACCGATTCGTCCCTGTTCAACGTGATGCTGACGGCCCCCGACCAGTTGCGACAACGGGTTGCCTACGCATTAAGTCAGATTTTTGTAGTCTCGCGCGAAGTGAGTAACGGTATCGACGAGCGGCCCCTGTTCTACCTCGATTATTACGACATGCTGGCTGAGAATGCCTTCGGCAACTACCGGGATCTACTGGAACGTGTGACTTTGAATGACGTGATGGGGTTTTATCTCACCATGCGCTTAAACGCCCCAGCCAATACACAGGTGGGGCCCGTCGGTCACCCTGCCGCCTTCTTTGTAACAAGCCCAGACGAAAATTACGCTCGCGAAATCATGCAGCTGTTTAGTATCGGGTTGGTCGAACTGGACATAGATGGCACACCAGTACTCGCAAATGGAGAACCCATCGCCAGTTACACTCAAGATACCGTGGAAAACATGGCGCGCGTATTTACCGGCTGGAACTATCAAAGTGCCAACCCAAGTCAAACGAATTTCTTTAACTTAGGTATCCCCAGCGACACTCGGCCGATGATCTCGTTCGATGCATTCCACGACAAAGGTCCAAAAACACTCCTGAACAACGTCACCTTGCCAGCAAACCAAACAGCGGTAAAAGATTTGGAAATGGCATTGGACAATATCTTTAATCATCAGAATGTCGGCCCCTTTATCGGTAAGTTGCTGATTCAGCACCTAGTTACCAGCAATCCAAGCCCAGCCTACGTTGAACGGGTGGCAAAGGTTTTCAACAACAATAGCACTGGCGAGAGAGGCGACCTAAAAGCGGTAGTCAGAGCTATTTTGCTAGACACAGAAGCACGCAATGGCCATAAAACCCTACCTGATCAATTTGGCAAATATAAGGAGCCCTTTGTTCGCCAAATGGCACTCTGGCGCGGACTAAAAGCGCGCCGAAAAGTAAACAACCGAAACCTGTTGACCGCCTACGACGAAAACTTTCTGAATCGGTTTAAGCAGTTTCCACTGCGTGCCCCATCGGTATTTAATTTTTATCAGCAAGACTTCGTCCCATCCAGTGCGTTTCGACAAGAAAGTATGGTCGCGCCTGTGGCTCAGCTAATGGATACCGAAAGCACGATTGGTATTGCCTCAGTTTACGAAGAATATGTTCAACGTCACCACGATGATGCTAACAACGATTTTGCCAATTCACCTTCTGATCTGTTGCTGGATACACGAGAGTGGCAAGCCTTGATACCGGACGACCTAAGTTCAGTAGACGCCTTGATAGAACGGCTTAACGTGGTCTTTTTAGCAGGTGCTATGACCGACGATATGCGTGACGTACTTCGCTCAGTTCATGCCTCAACTAACCCCAGTTCGCCCTATGTAGTGCAACACAAATGGGAGATCGTGATCGATTTGCTCAACATTCTCATGCTTTCTCCTCAATATTCGGTGCAAAAATGAGCGACTCTAAAAAACAAAATAGAAACCGACGACGCTTTCTAAAGCAAAGTTTGGCCAGCATGGCGGGCTTTAGTTCTGCGAGCACATTTAGTGCTTTGCTAAATACAGCTAATGCGGCCGTGACCCCGACAGGCGATGACTATAAAACCTTGGTCGTAGTCAATTTAAACGGCGGCAACGACTCACTTAATATGTTGATACCCAACACCACGGACGAGTATCAGCAGTACCGATCACCTCGCCCTAATTTGGCATTTGATAAGTCTTCATTATTACCTATAAACCCCATTGGCATGTCGACGGGCAGTTTTGCTGTAAACCCAAGCATGCCTGGCATTCAAAGCATGTTTGAAGCTGGTGACCTTGCGTTTGTGGCCAATGTGGGAGGCTTGGTTGAACCGATTACAAAAGCTGAATTTTTGGCATCTAATCGCACCAAGAAAATTCCGGCTGGGCTTGGCGGGCATAACACGCAAGCGGCTTATTGGCAGGCCGATCATAGTAACCGCATCAATACCACCGGTGATGGCTGGGGCGGCCGCATGGCGAATGAGTTTATTATCAACGGCACCTTGCCAACCAGCATCGCGATCAACAATGGCAATAACTTATTTCAACGTCATGACGCACAATCTTTTTATAATGTCGGTTTAAGTGGCCTGATTTCTCTACGAGACTTTTCTGGCCCATCGGCGAATCAAGGTATTCTGGCTCGGCGCAGGGCGATTGAAGCGCTGAATCAACTCGCTATAGCGTCACCCGACCCCTTCATTCAGCACGCTGGCGCCTTGTTTGACGAAGGGATCGACCTAAACGTAACGCTACAAGCGGCCTTGTCGAACATTGAAGATTTAAGCGATCGCTTTCCTAGCGCGGTTTCCGGCGCTGGTACCTCTTTTGCGTCAAGCTTAGCGCGTGCAGCTGAGATGATCTTAATTCGTGAGCGCTTGAACATGCGCAGGCAAGTTATATTTTTAGAGCAGGCGGGCTTTGATACTCACTCAAAACAGGGTGAAAACCACCTTGCGCTGATGACCGATTTAGGTGCTTTTCTGGCGGCTTTTAATGCTCTACTGAAGGACAAAGGCGTGCACGGCTCTGTGCTCACGGTCACAACCTCAGAGTTTGGTCGTAACCTGGCATCAAATGGTGATGGTACGGACCATGCTTGGGGAGCGCAGCACATAGTGATGGGTGGCCCGGTGGACGGTCAAAAAATTCATGGCACCTTTCCTTCTTTGGAGCTCGATGGGCCTGATGACTACAACGGCTTGGGGCGTATGATTCCAACAGCATCAGTAAGCCAATATGGCGCTACCATCGCGAAGTGGTTTGGGGTTCCAGACAACAAACTAAGCACGGTGTTCCCAAATTTGACTAATTTTGTCGGAAACGAAACGCTGGGGTTTCTCGGGTAGAGCACTCAACCACCGTCGCGCCATGAAGGTTAGCCTATTAAATACGTTACTGGTTGCCGGGCTGCTCTGCGGCTATTCAAATGTACGGGCAGTCTCTTCCTTTTTGGATACGTGGCGAGCCGAATACCCTACGTCGTCATCAGCCGACCTAGGTTGCCAACTTTGCCACCTTCAACGCGAAGGGAATGCCCCTTGGAACGCTTACGGCCGGGATATTCGCAATAAATTTAACCAACTGGACCCAAACAGCCGAACCATAGAGGAAGCCATTCACTTAGTCGAAAGCTTCAACTCAGACTCCGACAGTACAGGGGCAAACAATTTAACCGAAATCAATAATAATGAGCAGCCTGGCTGGCGGCCTGGTCGGGTCAACAACGCCTATGATCGAGACGATAATATTGTGGGCGTTTTTTTCCCACCCGTGAGTATCGACCCATACCCACAAAAAATCCCTCTGGTGGACTATCCAATAAAACTCACAGAAGTGGCAACTGGATTCACGGCTCCTCTTGCAGGCATAACCGCGCCTTCTGCCAACTTCACTAAGCAACTCTTTGTAGTCGACCAAGTCGGCGTGATTTGGCGTGTAAATTTACTAAACGGTGAAAAAAGTGAATATCTAAATGTGCAGAATGACTTAATTAGCTTAGGGGCTTTTCAACCTGGTGGCTTCGATGAGCGAGGTTTGCTTGGTTTCGCTTTTCACCCTCAATTCAGCACCAATGGGCTAGTCTACCTGCATCGCTCCGAACCAGCTCTAGGGGCCGCGGATTTTACAACGCTTGATAGTGGAAATACGGCTAACCATCAGTCCGTTATTTTGGAGCTATCAATCTCGAATCCAAACAGCCTAACTGAGCCTGCCAATATTTCTAGCACTCGAGAACTGCTTCGCGTCGACCAACCACAGTTTAATCATAACGGTGGTGACCTAGCATTTGATGATAACGGCCTACTCTACATTGCCTTAGGCGATGGCGGTGGCGCCGATGATCAAGGTGTCGGTCATGGTGCACTGGGGAACGGCACGGACCCGTCAAACCCACTAGGCGCAATCTTGCGAATTGACCCTTTGGGGACAAATTCGAACAATGGTAAGTATGGAATTCCAACAAGCAATCCATTTGTAACACATAGCGATAGGCTAGATGAAATTTACGCCTACGGTTTTCGTAACCCGTGGAAACTCTCATTCGACACCAACGGTAGATTATACGTAGCCGATGTGGGTCAAAACGATATAGAGGAAATAAATCTGGTTGAGAAAGGACTGCACTACGGATGGCGGTTTCGCGAGGGTAGTTTTTTCTTCGACCCAAACGGCGAGTTCAGTGGCCTTGTGACCCGCGCGTTTCCAGATAATCTCCCCCCGGAGCAACTGATAGATCCAATCTTTGAATATGACCATGATGAAGGCATATCAATTTCCGGCGGGCATCTTTATCGCGGCCTCGCTCACCGAACGCTGTTTGGTAAGTTTATCTTCGCAGATTTCCAGAAAAGACTATTTGTTGGTGATCTGGCCACTGGCGACACAACAGCAACGACACTCACACCGGAGATTTTTATCTATAGTATGGCGCGTGATGCGAGTGCTGAACTGTATATTATGGGCAATGCAACTGCTGTGCCATCCGGCACCACCGGCAAGCTGTATCGTATCGACTCAACGAGTTCTACGGAAACAACAGATTTGTGTGTGCCAATCAAAACCATACTTGGCAATGTAAGCGTTATTTGCCTATAGCAAAAACTAAAAATAACACGGACAAGGGCTGCGCCGTTTTAAGTAACTTAGCTCGCCCGGCGTAGTCTTGCTAAGTAAATAAACGGCTAACTCTTGTCTAATCGATATTCAGCCGAGCGGGCATGCGCTGTCAGAGACTCACCTCGGGCTAACACCGACGCATTTTTACCAATTTCCTGCGCACCTTGTTGCGAAACTTTGATCATGCTCGTGCGTTTTTGAAAATCATAAACACCGAGTGGCGAGCTGAATCTGGCGGTGCCAGAGGTTGGCAGAACGTGATTCGGGCCAGCACAGTAATCACCTAAGGATTCCGCGCTGTAAGCACCGATAAAGATAGCTCCGGCGTTGCTGATTTCATCAGCTAACTCATCGGCATCTTCGGTGAAAATCTCCAGATGCTCAGCGGCAATTTCATCGGCAACATCAATTAATGACTGGCGCGAATCAACAACAATCATAGCACCATTGCTCTTTAATGACTGTTGAATGATCTCAGCGCGCTCGAGCGTTGGCAGCAACTTATTGACTGATTGCTGCACGCGTTCGGCAACGAGTTCACTTTCAGTCAGCAAAATGGATTGGGCTATTTCATCGTGCTCGGCCTGCGCGAATAGATCCATCGCGACCCAGTCTGGATCGACCGATTCATCGGCGATAACGAGTACCTCAGAAGGCCCGGCGATCATATCGATGCCAACTTTACCGAACACTTGCTTCTTGGCGGTAGCCACATAAATGTTGCCTGGGCCAGTAATTTTATCGACCGCTGGCACTGATTTAGTGCCATAGGCTAGCGCTGCAACCGCTTGCGCGCCACCAATGCGAAATACCCGATCCACACCAGATAAAACGGCGGCAGCTAACACCATATCGTTAAACTCACCTTTTGGTGTTGGCGAAGTCATAATGAGTTCTTTAACACCAGCAACTTTAGCCGGTATTGCGTTCATGATAACGGAGGACGGATACGTCGCTTTTCCGCCGGGCACGTATAAGCCTACGCGCTTCATCGGCAACACTTTCTGACCTAAACGAGTACCATCCGCTTCTTCATAACTCCAAGATTCTTGTTGCTGTTTCTCGTGGTAATTGCGCACTCTTTCAACCGCGTACTTAAGCGCATCAAGCTGCTTGGGCGGTATTTCTTTAAGTGCTTTCTGCAAGCGAAAATCCGGCACCTCAAGCCCACGTGCCTCGGCATCAAAACCATCAAACTTGTGAGTGTATCGATATAAAGCGTCATCACCATTTGCGCGCACATCCGCAATCACCTCTGCGACCACAGCATCAACGCCCGACTCAGTCGCCTGATCACGATTTAGTAAACCAGCCAATACCGACGAAAAATCCGCCTGGCTTGAGTGCATTTTTTTAATGGATACATTCATTTGCGTTAAGCATCCGCGTTGCGAGTAACCTGCTCTGACAACTGATTAACAATATCGCTAATACCAGCGTGCTGTACTCTCATCGAGGCAGCGTTAGCAATCAAACGACACGATATATCCGCCACGAGCTCTTGGGCAACTAAATTGTTGGCCTTAAGAGTGCTGCCCGTTTCGACAAGATCAACAATTTCATCCGCCAAGCCAACTAAAGGGGCCAACTCCATTGCGCCATACAGCTTTATGATTTCAGCTTGAATTCCTTGCGCTTGATAGTAACGCTGTGCCGATTTTACGTATTTGGTAGCCACACGCAGGCGCTTTTGGGTCCGAGGTGCATCCACATCTTCTGCGCGCACCGCCGTCATTAGCCGACATTTTGATATCTGCAAATCTAACAACTCGGCCAAACCTTCACCGCCGTGCTCAAGCAAGCCATCTTTGCCTACAATGCCGAGATCTGCCGCACCAAATTGTACGTAAGTCGGCACATCAGTTGCGCGAATAATCACGCACTGCAAATCATCACGATTAGTTTCGAAAATCAATTTACGGCTGATAAACGGATCATCCTTTAACGTGATACCGATCTGCTCTAACATCGGTAGAGTTTGTTTTAATATGCGGCCTTTGGACAGCGCGACGGTAATCATAATAACCTCGTATAACTTATCGAACGAGCGCCTGAAGCTCGGGGTCTTTATCCCAAACGTGGCCAGGCACGCGACGAATGTTAGCGCCTAAACGTGACAACTTCTCTTCAATACTCTCATAGCCGCGATCAATATGGTAAATACGATCAATCACTGTTGGCTTGTCGGCCATTAAGCCAGCCAAGACCAAACTCGCTGAGGCACGTAAGTCGGTAGCCATTACCGGCGCTCCGCGCAGTTTGTTACGCCCTTCAATAAATGCGGTATTGCCTTCGAGGTCAATATACGCGCCCATTCGCTGCAATTCCTGCACATGCATAAAGCGGTTTTCAAAAATATTCTCAACCACTTTACTCGTGCCTTCAGCCAAGGCATTCATGGTGACGAACTGTGCTTGCATATCGGTCGGAAAAGCCGGGTGCGGCGCTGTATGGATGTCGACTGCTTTAGCTCGGTTACCATGCATATTGATCTCGATGCTGTCACCATCGACATTGATGTCAGCACCCGCTTCGCTTAATTTATCCAGAACAGCGTCCATATAGGTTGCGTCTGTTGCCCGTGCCTTCACTCGGCCGCGGGTTACCGCGCCAGCAACCAAATACGTACCAGTTTCAATACGATCCGCGATTACACGGTGGTCGGCGTCGTGCAATGAGTCAACGCCCTCTATTATTAACTCTGAAGTACCAGCACCTGACACTTTCGCACCCATGGCATTTAAGCAGTTCGCTAAATCCACGATCTCAGGTTCACGCGCCGCATTTTCGATTACCGTGGTGCCCTGCGCCAGAGCCGCCGCCATCATCAAATTCTCAGTGCCAGTAACAGACACCATATCCATAAAAATACGTGCACCTTGTAAACGATCACAAGTTGCTTTGATATAGCCATCTTCGATGACGACCTTCGCGCCCATGGCCTCGAGACCTTTGATATGTAAATTCACTGGGCGTGAACCAATCGCGCAACCGCCTGGTAACGAAACTTCAGCATGACCTAAACGAGCAACCAGCGGGCCCAACACCAAAATAGAGGCACGCATGGTCTTAACCAAATCGTACGGCGCCCTAGATTGGTTCAACCCACTCGCGTCTGCGCAAATTTTCATGCGCTCATCAATTTCCATTTCTACGCCTAAGTACGACAACAAACTCATTGTAGTCGTAATGTCTTGCAAATGGGGAACGTTGCTGAGAGTCAGCTTGCCGTCAACCAGCAAAGACGAAATCAGAATCGGCAGCGCGGCATTTTTTGCACCAGAGATAATGACTTCGCCGTCAAGCGGGCCCGCGCCGGTTACGATTAATTTATCCATAGAATAGGGAGCAGTGTAATAAAGAGTATGAAGTTGTTTTGGTGGCGCTCAACAGCTTATATGTCGATGAGAGTAAAAAACTTCGAAGCTAGACCTTTTAGAAGCCAAATCTTAGAAACATAAACCTCAAAAACGTAAGTTTGCGAAACTAAACCTGCAAATTTAGGCCTGCGAAACTAAGCTTCCAGAGTTTGTTTAAGCTCACCTGATTCGTACATCTCTGTCATGATGTCACAACCACCAACAAACTCTCCTTTTACATAAAGCTGAGGAATCGTTGGCCAGTTTGAATATTCTTTAATACCTTGGCGAACAGCTTCATTGCTGAGCACATCAACCGTTACAAATTCAGCGCCGAGCGAATTCAATATTTGCACAGACCGGCCAGAGAAGCCGCACTGTGGAAAACTTGCGTTCCCTTTCATGAATAACACGATGTCGTTATTACTAACGGTTTCTTTGATTTGATCTTGCATTGATACTTGGTCAGTCATTTTTTAAAACCTCAAAATTTAATCTGTTTGCGCTTCCGAAGGGGTTAGCGTTTTCATAGAAAGAGCATGCACTTCAGCCTTCATTTTGTCGCCGAGCGCTGCGTACACCAACTGGTGTCGCTGAATACGTGACTTGCCTTCAAACTCGTTGGCAATGATGATCGCCTCAAAGTGATGGCCATCGCCTTCAACCGACACGTCTGCGCTTTCAAAGCCAGTTTCAATCCAATTCTTCAATTGCTCTGGGGTAACCATAACTTGTTCATTTTAAGCAAAAATTAGTAGAGCGGTAGAATACCCGAAAGCCTGTGTTTCAGCCAGTTCGAGCAAGTAAATATGCGCCTTATTATCTAAGCATCTCGCAACTTATAGCCGCGCTTGAGCATCATCACACAAACTAGCGTTAACACGCTAGCCGCGGCCAACATTGCGGCAAAGCTTACCAGCACGGGCTGATCAGATTGGCCAAAAAAACCATAGCGAAACCCATCGATCATGTAGAAAAAAGGGTTCCACTTAGACATCTCATACCAAAATGGCGGTAGCGATTTAATCGAGTAGAAAACCCCGCTTAGAAAGGTCAACGGTACAATTAGAAAGCTCTGAAACGCCGCAATTTGGTCGAACTTTTCGGCCCACATGCCAGCGATCAAACCCATTGCACCCATGGTATAACTGCCTAGAACTGCGAAAGTCAGAACAATGAAAAAGTTGTCAATCGGCACATGCGCGTAGAACACAGCAAGCAAAAATACGCCAAAACCAACCGCTAATCCACGCGCCACGGCTGCGCCCACGTACGCCAAAAACATCTCGAGCGCTGAAAACGGTGGCAACAAAATAAACACAATGCTGCCCATCACCTTCGATTGAATAAGGCTGGAGGATGTATTAGCGAATGCGTTTTGAATTACGGTCATCATTAGTAAGCCAGGAACAAGGAACTGGGTATAACTAACGCCCGGAAATATCTCCACGCGGCCTTCAAGCACGTGACCGAAAACAAACAAATATAACAACGCCGTGACTACCGGAGCCAACACCGTTTGCAACCATACTTTTACCCAACGCGCGATTTCCTTCTTGAACAAGGTATAACATGCGAACCAATTCATATTACTGCCCCTCTTGTTCACCGGTTAAACGCACAAATACATCTTCCAGACTGTCACTCAATACACTGACGAAATCGATTTTCATTGACGCAGCGCGTAGACGATCTAATATCTCCATGACGGAATCTGAGTCTCGATGAATGATCATCTCTAGCTCATTACCTTCTAGCCGAGTAACCCTATCTTGGTACTCTTTGGGAACGGTTTCGATAGTATGTGTCGCGCGCACCAATAACTTACTGCCCAAACCTCTAGCCAATAGATCTTCTTTGGTTTCCAGCGCAATGACTTCGCCTTTATTGATGATTGCGATTCGGTCGCACAACTCTTCTGCTTCTTCCAGATAATGCGTGGTCAGCACTATGGTGTGGCCCTCACGATGCAGGCGACGAACAAATCGCCACATAGACTGACGCAACTCTACATCTACTCCAGCGGTTGGCTCATCTAATACCAGCACTTTCGGTTTATGCACTAAGGCCTGCGCTATCAATACTCGACGCTTCATACCACCGGAGAGTTTCCGCATGTTGGTATCGGCTTTATCAGCTAAATTAAGCTGCTCCAACAACTCATCAATCCACTCGTCGTTGTTTCTGACTCCATAGTAGCCAGACTGAAACTGCAATGTTTCGCGCACGCTAAAAAACGGATCCATAACGATTTCTTGCGGAACAACACCCAGGTTCTGACGCGCTCTGCGATAGTCCGTCTGCACGTTTGCCCCCATAACCGATAGCTCGCCGTTGTCTACCCTAAGCAAGCCAGCAAGGGCGCTGATTAAGGTAGACTTACCCGCGCCATTCGGGCCGAGCAAACCAAAGAACTCCCCTTGTTTTATATCAAGGCTAACATTGTTAAGCGCCTGCAAACTGTCATAACGCTTGCTGACGCCACGCAGTGAAATCGCGTTTTCAGGAGAATGAGTCAAAATACACGCCCGTTTACAAAAAGTGAGTAGAAAAAAATTGGGCGAACCATCTGGTTCGCCCAACCCATAAAATGCTTTACAGCTTAATTAGCCGCCATTTTTTGCGCGCAAATCAGAAATCAAACCATCGATGCCCTTTTGCTGCAAGGTGGCTGCGAAACTGGCTCGGTAAGTTCGAATAAAATTAATGCCAACCACTTCCATATTATAAGCTCTCCAACGATCATCACCACGATTACTCATAGATAAAACGATGGGATACTCGCTGCCATCAGAGGCAATTAACGAGGCTTTGATTTTTACTTTATCTGCTCCCGGCTTGATGTTCACCGGTTGATAAACTACCTTTTCTTTGCCCGTGGCGTTCAACAAGCCGGTCGCGTAACTTTGCAACAAAAAACTTTTGAATTCACGGACAAACGCATCTTTCTGGCCTTGGCTAGCCGAACGCGCGACTTCTTTGCCAAGAATCAAGTCCGCCATGCGTGGCACATTAAGTGCAGGAATCAAGGTATTTTCGAGCATGTTGTACAAAGCATTGGTATCAGATTTGTACAAGGCACGATTGGTATGCAACTTGCTGACCATACTGTCAACGGTTTCACGAACCACTTGATCTGGTGCTTTCATCGCAAACGCCTGTGGTGCGAATGCTAGGACGGTAAAAACGATCACAATACTTCGTGCGAACGATTGAATTGGCTTCATGGTTTGCTCCCAGTAGCAATTTGGATAGATATGTTTAATAAAATAGACGCCTTTGATACAAGGGTAAGATACCAAAAAAAGCTGAACCTAAAATTAACCAAACGTTAGATGCCTATCTTTTTTAAGCTTCTATTCTTTTTTAAGCCTTCTATTTAAGGTCAGTAAACGTAAAAACCAAGCGTAAATTTTTGTAAAGTTACGCTTAGCTATTTATTAGACCGGGCTAATTCGGTTTTTTTGTCACCTTTTTGCTCACTTTCTTGGCCGTTTTACGTACTGTTTTCTTCTTTACAGGCTCTACGACGCTGTTTTTGGCCACAATCTCCATATTCTCATGCAGTTTGAAAAAGAGCATGATGATTTCCGCTAAAACACGCAGGCCAATTACGCCGATAGCAACAAACACCGCCGCTTCGAATAAGCCAAAAAAGCCATTAGAAAATAGTTTTCCTAAACCAATCCAAACCACCGCTAACAGGCCGAGCCAATACGCGAGCCGAATTAGACTCGGCGTCAGCATCTCGTCAAAAAACAAAATCTTGCGGGGCAAGGGCTCACTAATAAAATCATTGATTTTGTCCAGCATGGAAACTCCCTATGAACGATTAACTAAGTTCAGTCAATTATAGCGCGTTTAGATCACAATAGAGTAACGAGCCTGATACTACCTACTCAGAAGCGCGCAATGCAATTGTGGAGAAAAAGCAAACACCAGTTAAAACGGCTCTTGGCCAGTTGCAATTTTTGAACGAAAACAACACACTATCGCTTTCGTTCATCGAGTGCTGCTCGTCCGGCTTTCGAACAAATCAATACAGATGTCCCCGAGCCATCCTTTATGTCCATCACCATTGCCATCGCACTAGTTATCGCTGGTTTTTTCCTTCTGATCTGGAGTGCCGACCTATTAGTGGACAACGCGTCTGAACTTGCCAGCCGCCTGGGTATTTCAACTTTTCTGGTAGGAATCATCGTAATCGGTTTTGGCACTTCTGCGCCCGAGCTATTTGTCTCGGCGATGGCCGCCATTGAAGACAAAGGCAACCTTGCATTGGGGAATGCACTGGGTTCGAATATCACCAATATCGGTCTGGTACTCGGAAGTGCTGCACTTATAAAAGCATTGCCAGTTAGCAGCTCCAAAACAAAAAAAGACATCCCGATTGTTATTATGACCGGCGTACTCGCGGTTTTCATGATCTCAGACGGACACTTATCGCACTGGGATGGAGTAATACTACTGCTGGTCTTAATCAGCTA
>CALKRK010000055.1 GCA_937989675.1 uncultured Arenicella sp.
CCACCCAAGATCAAAGCGCCACCTAACTTTGGCCCTAAATATGCGCCCATCGAATTAAACGCTTGGGTCAAGGTTAGCCTTCTAGGTGCGGTCTCTGCCGGCCCTAGAAGCGCAACATACGGATTGGCTGAAACCTGCAACAAGGTGATACCCGACGCCAGAACAAATAAAGCCCCCAGGAACAACACATAACTACCCTGGTTTGCAGCGGGCACGAATAAAAAACAACCCAGCGCGGCAATACATAAGCCCACCACAGCCCCTCGCTGATACCCCATTTTCCTAACCGCCAAACCAGATGGGATACTACAAATGCCATAAGCGGCGAAAAAGCAAAACTGGATTAGTAGCGCTTGCGTGTAATTGAGATCAAACAGCTTTTTGAAATAAGGAATCAAAATATCATTCAAAGACGTTAGAAACCCCCACATGAAAAATAGGGTGGTCAGAATGATAAGAGGCACCAAGTAATTTTGGTTACCTATTGACGACGAGCTCGCAGACGAATCCGCGATTGGTGTTTGAGCCATGATTAATCTCTTAGTTATTAGTGTTATATAGAAACGTTGCCTAGCACATCAGTCAAAACGCGGCAAACTCCTTCAAAGGCAATGCAAAACCGACAGCCGCTTCTATCTGCGACGAGTAACGGTCACACCTCCTTCACCTCTAAAACATACATTGTACTGTGTAAAAACGCCGGGTTGCGGCTACAATACACAGAATACGTATGCAGACAGCGCGCTCTAACAACAAGCTAACTGTCCTCCTACGGCGCTCGCTGTAAGCGAGCTGGCTCTCTCTCCACCAACGAGAATAATAAGATGACTAAAGAGTTACAAGAGAGCCCCGATAAAAAATGTAATTTATTTACATTGAAGAGGAAATAATGAAAAGTAAGAACAAACCAACGTCCGTAGATATTGCGCACTTAGCTGGTGTCTCTCAACCCACGGTCTCGCGGGCGCTACGCGACAGCCCACTGGTAAGCTTGGAGACTAGGCGCAAAGTCCAGAAGATAGCGCGAGAACTAAACTATAAGGTTGATGTCAACGCGCGTAATCTACGCTCGCAAAGAACTAATACCTTGGCGTTATTATTGTTCGAAGACTCAGGAGAAAACGAGTCTTTTATCAATCCGTTCTTTTTATCCATGCTTGGCAGCATTACGCGCGCCGCCGCACAACAAGGATATGACTTGCTAATCTCGTTCCAACAATTAAGTGATGACTGGAATGCCGAATACGAAGACGCCAACAAAGCCGACGGCATCATCTTTCTTGGCTACGGCGATTACACAAGCTATATCAAGCGAATATCTAAACTCGATCAAGAAGGCGCACACTTTGTGACCTGGGGGCCGGTGCTTAAAGACCAGCCCGGTCTATTTGTCGGTAGCGATAACGAACTGGGGGGCTTCTTGGCAGCCGACCACCTGTTGAAGCTCGGCCATACACGAATCGCTTTTTTGGGCGTTGAATCGAAAGATCATCCAGAATTTCACGACCGCCATGCGGGCTTTATTCGCGCGCACCAGAAACACGGTATAGCAATTGCCGATGAACTCAGATTTAATGCGTTCTTCTCTGAAGAGAGTGGCTACACCGCCACACAAGCATTAATCCAAAGCGGGCATGACTTCTCGGCCATCGCCTGCGCAAGCGACCTAATGGCCATTGGTGCTATCAAAGCACTACGCGAACACGGCCTCAGAGTGCCGCGAGACAAAGCCATCGTCGGCTTTGACGACATACCCACTGCAGAACACCTAGCACCGTCATTGTCGACTATCCAGCAAGACACCTTCGCCGCGGGCAAGGCCTTAGTTGATAGTGTTATTCACTCTATTAATGGCGATGAAACCAAATCGTTCTTACTGCCCACTAAGTTAATTGTTCGCGACTCCTGTGGCGCTGGCATCTAAAGAAACAAACTCTGCTCAAACGTCTCTGTGCTTAACAAAGACCATTGAACACGCGGCCACTAACCATAGAACACCGGCCAAACCAAATACATAAATAGGCTGATTATCAAATAGATACTTAAGCGCCAGCCCAAGTAAACTTGCTGCGACTAGCTGCGGTATCACGATGAAAAAATTGAAAACGCCCATGTAGATGCCCATTTTGTTAGCCGGCACCGCATTAGACAAAATTGCGTACGGCACGGATAAAATTGAGGCCCAAGCGAAACCAACTCCGACCATTGAAACCAGCAACCATGTTGGGTCTTTGATCCACATCATGGATAGGAAGCCTAGCGCACCGAGCGTAAGATTAAATTGGTGCGTGCCTTTTAGTCCAAGTTTACGCACCGCTAAAGGGATTAATAACGCAGCGATAATCGACACGCCATTGTATGCGCCAGACAGAAATCCAACCCAGTTCGCGCCTTCGTTATACGCAATACTCTGTGGGTCTGAACTACCAAAATGAAATGAGGTAACGGCAGGGGTCATCATTGACCACATGGAAAACAATGGAAACCAAGAAAAGAATTGAACCCAAGCCAATTGCCGCATGGTCGATGGCATCAACACGACTCCACGACAAGCCTGATAAAAACCGTTGCTGCGGCCGCCCGACTCCATGTTAACTGCATAAAGCTGAATCAGGCCAAAAACGCCAACACCGATACTCAATATATAAAGCTGATAGTCCCAGTTACCAAAGTAAATAGCCGCGGTAGCGGCGGCCCCAGCAGCCAGCCAGAGCAAAGCTTTTATCAAACTGAAGACCGGCTTGCCCTCAAGTTTCCGCTGTATCTCACTTGTTTCAGCGGCATTACCTGGCTCATGAAACGATGCCAATTCTTCTGGGCTATATTCCTTCGTCCGTAAAATGGTCCAACCCACCGCCATAGAAATGGCTACGGCCCCAACATAGAAAGAATAACGAACGGTATCCGGAATAATACCTTCTGGCGCGGTGTTCGAGACGCCAAACACATTGGCAAAAATCCACGGCATAAATGACGCAACTACCGCACCGATACCAATGAAAAACGTCTGCATGACGTAGCCAAAAGTGCGCTGCTTACTCGGCAGCATGTCTCCAACGAATGCGCGAAAAGGCTCCATAGACACATTAATCGACGCGTCCAAAATCCACAAAATGCCCGCCGCAACCCACAGGGTTGGTGAACTCGGCATAAAAATCAACGACGCCGTAGTGAGTAGGGCTCCCCAAAAAAAATAGGGCCGTCGACGCCCCATCTTTGTCCAAGTTTTATCACTAAAGTAACCAATAATCGGTTGCACAATTAGTCCGGTTAACGGAGCGGCAATAAACAAAATAGGAATGGCAGCCATGTCAGCACCCAGTGTCTGGAAGATTCGGCTAACATTGGAGCCTTGCAGCGCAAAACCAAACTGGATTCCAAGGAACCCAAAACACATATTCCATATTTGCCAAAATCCAAGTTCAGGCTTTTCTTTTAATTGAACGGTCATTCAACTCCTCTCATTTTATTGTTCTTCGGCGCAGCGCCCAAAATCTACTTCAATTCCAACACCATGGCTGTTTTCGCAGGCACATCGATAGAACCACCAAACGTATGCTTTGCACCCGTCATCACATTTGTCATTGAACTAACGCCTTCGGTCACTTCTGCGAAACGGTCGGTACTCAATGTGGCCGATTCTTTATTATTATTCATCATCACCATCACCTTCTGCTTAGTGTCATAACGAAAATAGACATACACACCATCTTCAGGCAAATAGTGAACCAGCTTACCAGAGTGCACCGCAGTTGCTGATTTTCGCCAGTTAAGCAGGCGCTTAACGAATCGCTGAGCATCGAACTGGTCTTGGCTCAACCCTTCGCCGGTAAACGCATTTTTTTTATCCCCAGGCCAGCCGCCTGGGAAATCACTACGTATAACTCCGTGCGCATCGGTACCAGGATTTTTCATTAAAATTTCGGTTCCATAGAACAGCTGAGGCACGCCTCGTGTTGTCATTAGAAAGGTCAGCGCCATTTTGTAACGAGCGATATCTTCATCCACTAGAGTAAACAAGCGGCTCATATCGTGATTATCGGCAATCACAACGAGGTTATTGGGGTTTGCATACTGAAAATCGTTCGCAAGCATGGTGTGCAAACGAATTAGACCTTTACCGCTACCCTCTTCCTCAGTAACAGACTTAATTAGCGCCTCCTGCAAAGGAAAATCCATAAGGCTAGGAGAGCCCGCGTCAAAGCCATCTTGGTTTTTCTTCCCAGCTTGCCAATAAGAAACAATCGCTGGATTGGTGGTCCATTCCTCACCTACAATGTTTAGGTTTGGAAATTCCTCCAAAAGACGTAGATTAAATTCTCGAGTAAACTCTTTTTCAGCATACGGCAAAGTATCAACGCGCAAGCCAGACAGATCTGCATATTCAACCCACCAGATATTATTCTGAATAAAGTAATTCGCCACATCAGCATTGCGCTGATTCAAGTCTGGCATAGTCGGCACAAACCAACCATCGTTGAACGCGCGTTTATCGGATGCGGGCGCGTACGGATCTTGAATCATTTCATGGCGATGTGACGTCTGAAAAAAAACACCTTCATTGTTTACCCAATCGCGGCTCGGCAAATCGCTCATCCACCAATGATTTAAACCGATGTGATTTGGTATGGTATCCATAATTAAACCAATACCCGCATCCTTGGCCTTGGATGTAAAACTTAGTAGTGCTTCGTTGCCGCCAAAACGCGCATCAATATTGTACAAGTCGCTAATTGAGTAACCATGGTACGAATACTCTTCTTGATCATTTTCCTGAAGCGGATTTAGCCAAACCATACTAATGCCCAAATCACTGAGGTAGGTCAAACTATTCTCTAACCCGCTAAGATCTCCGCCATGCCTACCATCGGGATTCTGTCGGTCTACTTTTTCGTGCAATGATGCAACATTATCATTACTCACATCACCGTTCACGAAGCGATCTGGTGTCGCGAGATAGATAACATCTTTCGATGAAAACCCTAGGCGTTCACGTGAGCCCTCTTTGCGCTGATGAAACATGTAATCATGCACAAACTCTGAGCCATCCGGTAAGCTAAAGGTCAAGACAACAGCGCCAGGCTTATGCTCTTTGCTTAGTTTCAAGGTTACAAACAGGTAGTTCGAATTTTCAGCGCTTCGCGCTTCAACAACCCTAACGGCAGAGCTAGAAGACCCAACTTTCGCTTTACCGATCTCATCGCCATAGACCATGAGCTGCAGGGTATCGCTGTACATGCCAGCCCACCAAAAAGGAGGCTCAACTCGTTTTATATCGGCGGATGCAACACCGTGATATGACATTACAAGCGCGCAAATAACGGCAGCGGCTAAGTGGCCAATCGTAGTTCGTTTTCTTACCGGGTTCACCATACACTCTCCTAAACTTGAGTATTTGTTTGCGCTGTAAAGTACTAACTGAACTTCTATACTAATAAAAAAATCCCGTATCCTGATTAACTTAGGAAACGGGATCAAATTTAAAGGGAGATTCAAATCACATGATTAGAATTTTTTGCAATGTTCAACTTACTGTTCTCCATTTATCAATCCAACCTTAATCGAACCACGTTATAGAATCTGCTAAACCGCAGCTCATCATGCGCCTGATCAACAATGGAAACTTAGGCTAAAACAAAAGCTTGAATACATGCTACGCATTGAATTCCCCATCAGAAAGCCATTACATACGTATTCATAATTTTTTAACACCCTTACATACGTATTCAATGCAGTTGCATCTCCCAAATGCCGTCGTATCCCACTAACATGGGCCTCTAATAGCAATTGATTGAATAACTCTGCCTACTTTAGACGCGCTTTTCTGTTTGCGAAGCTTGCAATAGCGGGCTCCAGTTAAAGTGTGACGGCCCATCGACGCCGGTATTTAATATTCACACTCTAAATGACAAGTAGCACATGCACCAATTGTTGAGCACATAATAAATTTAATAGTAGAAGTTTTAACAGTGACCCGAGCAGCCCTAAACCAAAAAATAATTCACCCGCTTGTGAACCCATTACTTGACAATCAGTGGTGGCGCGGAGCGGTGATCTATCAAGTGTACCCTAGGAGTTTTTGCGATACGAATGGGGATGGAATTGGCGATATTCCTGGCATTATTTCAAAATTGGATTACATTTCTGAGCTTGGTGTTGATGCTCTCTGGGTATCCCCTTTTTTCAAATCTCCGATGAAAGACTTTGGATACGACATCAGTGATTATCGCGATGTTGACCCGATTTTTGGCAAGCTAAGCGATTTCGACGAATTAATTGCTCAAGCCAAAAGGCGAAACATTAAGGTCATGATCGACCAAGTACTTAGTCACACTTCTGATCAACACGATTGGTTTAAAGAAAGCCGGCAATCAAAAAACAACCCAAAATCAGATTGGTACGTATGGGCTGACCCAAAAGATGACGGCTCTGCGCCGAATAATTGGATTTCGATTTTTGGTGGCAGCGCCTGGCAATGGGACGAAACACGCAGGCAGTATTATTTACACAATTTCCTGAGTTCCCAACCCGACCTCAATTTTCACTGCGACGAATTGCGCGCACAGATTCTTGACGAGCTTGAGTTTTGGCTAAAACGTGGCGTTGACGGTTTTCGATTAGACGCAATAAATTTTTGTTACCATGACAAAGAGCTGCGAGACAACCCCGTTAAGCCGATTGAAGAACGTACTGGGCGCGGCTTCTCACCTGACAACCCATACGCTGCTCAATACCACTATTACGATAATACTCAAGACGAAAATTTAGCCTTTCTTGAATCCGTTCGTGAGTTACTCGACCGCTACCCTGGCGCCGTTGCTTTGGGCGAGATCAACTCAGAAGACTCCTTGAAAACCCTCTCTGAATACACTGAGGGTGGTAAGCGCTTGCATATGGGATATAACTTCGAACTGCTGGCCGACGAATTTTCTACAGACCACATCATCGACACCGTTAACTCCCTTGAAAATGTAATTGGCGCCGGATGGCCCTGCTGGGCTGTTAGTAACCACGACGTCACCCGCGTAGTAAGTCGCTGGGGATCGGGCGAATACAACAGACGCTTCGCTAAAATGACTTTGGCATTGGCGGCCTCTCTGCGCGGCACACTCTGTGTCTACCAAGGCGAAGAACTAGGTTACACCGAAGCCAGTATTGAGCAACACCAACTGCAAGACCCGTTTGGTATCGAATTTTGGCCCGAGTTTAAAGGACGCGATGGTTGTCGAACTCCGCTGGCCTGGAATGATTCAGAACCGTTCGGAGGTTTCTCTTGCAGTGATGCATGGCTTCCGCTGGACCCCGCTCATATTCAAAATAGTGTTCTTGCTCAACAAGCTGAAAAGGAATCCGTACTCAATTTTTACAAATTGTTTCTAAAATGGCGGCGTAATGTACGAGCACTCGTTGAAGGCGATGTTAGCTTCCTCGACGGGCCGGAAGGACTACTGATAATACAACGTGAACTAGACGGAACATCACTCATAGCTTGCTTCAATTTAACCGACAAACCTATCCAATGGAATGCTGGCCACGAATTGACTCTAGCAGTAGACTTCGACTCACATAGTAAGATAGATAGCAACGCGGTGGAATTCGGCCCATACGGCTTCGCGTACCTAAATTCTCGACTTTAGAACACAAAGAAACCGAGGTTTGACTGCTCAGTTATCAGCAATCGTAAAGCTTTTTCTCTAAACTCGCTTTACATAGAAAGCCCAGCGGCTAGAGCAAAAATAACCTTTAAGGTGTGAAAAACCTTATGCAAAATCAGCGCAAAAGGTTAAAAAGTTATAGAAGAAAGAAAACAGCATCCTTGCTAACAACACGTCCATTCCACGAAAATCTTTCTTAGTAACGGCTTAGGCTTAAGCCGTGTCGTTTAAACCGCTTCTATAGGTAACGACCAATTTCGCGAGCGAGTCTTTTATAACTCACCGCACGATAAAAACTTAACTTGCTTTAGACAACTCCACATCAACACCCAACTCCAACATACGAGTCGCTGTATCGATCATGCGGTTTGAAAAACCCCACTCGTTGTCGTACCACGCGAGTATTTTGACCATATCGCCATACACACGAGTTTGCGTAAGATCAGCGATGCTTGACGCTGGGTTATGATTAAAGTCGCTCGACACCAGCGGTAGAGTATTCGACTTGAATACGCCGCCTTTGGATTCAGCAACGGCCTTAGCCAAAATATCGTTCACTTCTTCAACGCTTGTTTCACGCCCAACATTCACAGTCAAATCAAGCAGAGATACATTTAATGTCGGCACTCGAACAGATAGTCCGTCGAGCTTGCCATCCAACTCAGGCACAACCAAGCCAATCGCTGCGGCCGCACCCGTTTTTGATGGGATCATTGAATGCGCCGCCGCACGTGCACGGCGCAAGTCTGTGTGATAAACATCGTTTAATCGCTGATCGTTTGTGTAAGCGTGAACGGTGTTCGCCAAGCCTTTATCGATACCCAATGTATCGTGCAACGCTTTAGCGATCGGAGCCAAGCAATTGGTTGTACACGACGCATTCGAAACAAGTCGGTGCTCCGAGGTCAACACATCGTCATTAACGCCATAAACTACCGTTGCGTCTAAACCTTTACCTGGGGCTGACACAAGAACCTTTTTAGCACCGGCTTCAAGGTGCGCTCCAGCACCTTCACGAGTGGTAAAAAAACCTGTGCACTCAAGCACCAAATCAACACCTAATTCAGCCCAAGGTAACTGAGCTGGGTCACGTTCAGCGAGAACTTTGATACGATCGTTATTCACCAACAAATAGTCGCCATCGACGCTGACTTCCTGGCCAAATTCGCCATGCACTGTGTCATATTTCAACAAATGAGCGTTGATCGCAGCCTCACCTAAGTCATTGATAGCAACAACTTGAACTTGATCATTTTTATTGTACTCGTACAAAGCACGCAATACGTTGCGGCCGATACGTCCAAAACCATTGATAGCAATTTTATACATCAGACTTCCTGCTTTAAATTTTCTTCTGAGCACCGCAGCTTTTAGTGCGGAACCCGTAAATACTTTTCGTCTATTTCTGTTAAGAGGTTCGTGCAACCTCAAACCCGATGGGTTTGTGCTTTCCAAGGCGCAGTACAGATTGCCTTAGTTCAGTGACAATATTAGCATAATATGTAATATAGTTACAAATTATTGTTAACAATCGCTGTTTTGTGTAATCTTTCTACAATAGGAGACATATTGTACGATATATAAGATAAATCTAATGCGCTCCAAATTTTGCCCTTTTTTCCATTTGACCTATTTTTCTTATCATATTTCGTTATTATTGAAATTAAATTACATTCTAAAAGGCAATTCGCATTAGCGTCGCTGATGCTCTATCGAACTACTGGCATGCAAGCACAAGCTTCTTTATTACAACTAATGAACAGCGACACCGTTCGTCTGAGCAAGTCTGATCGAAAGCTCACCGCCATTATTCAGGAAGATCCTGGCGCCGTTATTCACCAATCAATTGCACTGCTCGCGGCAGCCGCTGAAGTGAGTGAGCCAACCGTAAATCGGTTTTGCCACAAGTTAGGTTGTGATGGTTACCCAGATTTCAAACTCCGTTTAGCACAGGAAATTTCATCGAATGGCCAACTTTTCGTTGAAAATTTGAGCCGCGACGATGACAGTTCAATGGTCATCCGAAAAATCATGAGTTCTATTCAGGGCAGCATTAAGTCGCTGGCAAACACCATCAGCCCTGATGCCTTAGACTCCGCCGCAGAAGCCATTGCAAAATGCAAAACCGTCAATTTTTTTGGCATGGGAGCGTCAAGCTCTGTGGCACTTGACGCACAGCATAAATTCTTCCGTTTCGGCATGCCTGTCATCGCACAAATTGACTTTATCAATCAACGGATGATGTGTTCAATGCTAGACAAAGAAGACGTTGCTGTTTTTATTTCCTACACCGGGCGCACCGACGCAATGATTGTTAACGCCGAACTTGCACGAGAATGCGGCGCAACTACCATTGGTATTACTTCACAAGGCTCATTACTCTCAGCACAATGCGATGTAGTACTCAACGCTATCACGGCTGAAGACACCGATTTATTTACACCAATGACGTCACGTATCATCCATTTAGCGGTGATCGATATGCTCGCCACCAGCGTCGCCCTAAAATTAGGAGAACGCGTGGAGAAAAACATTAAGTCCATTAAGAAAAACCTCGCGGCAACACGCACCGACCGCTACTAGCAAACAGGTTTATTGAGGCGACGAATTCACAACATCAAGGAAATCTTGATGCTTAGGTAGCTTTTCCACAACCTGCGCGATGATCGACTTAACGTTGCGATGATATTCGGCCAACTGCACTTCCGTCATAGCGTCCGCCAATGGATGATAATCTTGCGGCACAACGCCCTGCCCGATTAATACTTGCTGCCAGGCCTCATCGGAAAACAATGATTCAACCGGGTTTGCTACCTTGCCGGAGGTTCGAAACAACTCAATTTTGTCGTGCAGTGTCGTTGGTATCTGCATGTTTCGACAGTCTCGCCAAAATTCTGAATCGTCTCTCTCAGTGACATGATAATGAAGAATAATAAAGTCACGAATGTGCTCTATTTCAGCTTGCGACTGGCGATTAAACTCGTTGATCTCTTCTTCCTTAATACCGTCATGCGGAAACAACTTCAGCAAACGGATCACAGCGGTTTGGATCAGGTGAATACTGGTCGATTCAAGGGGCTCTAGAAAGCCAGCCGACAGACCCACCGCAATACAGTTTTTATGCCACTGATGAGTGCGCCGCCCAGTCGAAAAGCGAATATAGCGAGGCTCTGTGGTCGGCTCACCATCAAGGCCAGTAAGTAATTTGTCTAGGGCATCGTCATCACTTATATGTCGACTACTGTAAACAACCCCGTTACCGGTCCGTTTGGTTAGCGGAATTCGCCAGCGCCAGCCAGCCTCGTGTGCTATTGATTGAGTGTAGGGCTTAACTGGGTAACTCGCTTGAGACTGAACTGCAATCGCTCGGTCGCAAGGCAACCAATGTTGCCAATCTTCATACCCGACCTCTAACGCTTCGTTAATAAGTAAGCCTTTAAAACCGGAACAGTCCAAAAACAAATCACCGGCAATAGTCTCGCCGCTCTTCAATACCACCGATTCAATATTGCCGTCGGTGCTTTTCTTGACCTGTTCAATAGTGCCTTCGACACGACTGACACCGGCTTGTTCACTGATGCCGCGTAAATAACGTGCGTATAAACCAGCATCAAAATGAAACGCATAAACTAAACCTTGCATATCCGTTTTTGGAATTTTATCCAGCATGGCAAATTTACCCTGCTTGGCCGCTTGGTAGTTTAGCGAGTAATCCCAAAAATCGGTACTGTAACCAGCCTGCAAACCACGTAACCAAAGTTGTTCGAAACCGCAAAAAGGAAAGTCCTTTCCCAATTTCCCGAACGCGTGCATGTAACTATGCCCAGGTTTTCGCCAGTTCTCGAATTCGATACCGAGCTTGATCGTTGCATTGGTTTTGCTCATGAAATCGGCTTGATCAATTCCAAGCGCGTTGTTCAAAACCATAATAGGTGGAATGGTGGCTTCACCGACACCAACAGTGCCAATGTCGTCAGACTCAACTAATGTTACGCGCAGAGTTTTACCAAGCATGCGCGTTAATATGGCCGCGCTAATCCAACCAGCGGTGCCACCCCCAACTATCACAACGTGATTAATTTTATCTTTATTCATTTGCCTGTATTTCGTGGACAAAAAAAACCCCTGCAAACCGCAGTTTACAGGGGTTTTCTTATACTTGCTTAAGCTTAGAAGTTGTAACGTGCGTTCAATAAGTACGTGCGCCCATAACGTTGGAAATCGGTAATGAACCCGTCTCCGCTGATTGTAGAATATGGCTCATCCGTTAGGTTCTGAGCCTGGAAGGAGATTGCCAATCCATCCAGAGACTCAATTCCAGCCTCACCGAAATCATAACCAATTTGCGCGTCCCAAATGGTTGCACCCGTCACAGTAGTGAACTCTCGGCTAAACGACAAACCAAAACGCTCACCTAAGAAGTCTTTACGATCTCGCACACTGGCTCGCGCACTGAAACCGTTTTTCTCATAGAACAAAGTCGCGTTAACGATCTCTTCAGACAAGCCTGGTACCACGATTGGACCACCATCAACCGCTGAATCAAGGCTGCTATCCAAGAAAGAAGCACTAACACTCAAACCAAAACCGTCAAGAGCTTCTGAGATAATCGCGCCCGGTAATACACCCGTCACCTCAAAACCATCAATGCTGCCAGTTGTGTTATCAACCCAGGCGGTAGTAAAACCCTGAGTACTAGCAATTGGCCCAACTAAATTCGGTGGTGTAATGCCAGAAAAATCAGTCGGGATTCGCACTTGCTCTTGCCACGCTTTCAAGTCTTTATAAAAGTAAGCGACTGCAAGGTAACCTTCGTCACTGAAGTACCATTCGTAGCTCAGATCGACTTGGTCCGCTTCGTTAGGTCGTAACTCGGGGTTACCACCGCTTGCAGAAAAACCAGGTAAGCCAGCGGCATTCAATGACTGGTCAAAGCTGTAACCAAAGCCTGCGTTCATACGATCCATTCTAGAGCGTGAAATCGTGCGAGCTAAGCCGAAACGAAGTTTTTGACTATCAGACAGTTCTAAAGACAGATTCAAACTCGGCAATACATGGTCATAACTAGCACCACCTGTGCGCGGCGTAGCGATCGAAAAGCCGTTATCACTTGTCACTGCGTTACCACGTGAGCTTTGATCAGTATCAACATACTGAACTCCCAGATTACCCGTTAACGGCATGCTGCCAAGCTCAAGCGCAATATCCGCCCGAACATAGGCCGTCAACACTTCCTCAGTTACTTGCCATGTATTGATCAAGCGATTATTTGACGTCAAGCTCTCGTCGGTTTCGGAATAGAAGCCATCTTGATACAAACGAAATGCGTCATACGACAGCATGTTGCCTAGACCTAGGAACTCCAAGGAAGTAGGAGCCACTTCATAACCGGCTGGTACACCAGAACGATTAGGGAAGTCTCTAAGTGTTAAGAAAAAGCCTGAATCGGTTTTCGACTTAGTGCGCTCCGAATAGTTAACCCCAGCCGAAACTTTTGTAAAAACACCTTCACCAAACTCTTTTGATAGATCGATACGTAGTGTATCCAACTCGTCTTCGACTTCAGGAATATTAATAAATCCGTCCTGACCATTTGAAGGTACAGTGTTTCCGTTACCCCAGCTAAGAGGCCCACCCAACTGAATCAAGTTTGGATCTGCGTAATCAAGCTGGTTTGTGAATGTTACACCACGCTGGTCATCCATTACGAATGACAGGGTATCGGTCTCACCAACACCAGTGCCGCGACCGGTGCCTGAATAAGTCTCCAAACTCCACACAGTTCGATCTGTTTGTGAGGTGCTCGCATCAACTTCCAAGGTTAGCGATTCGCTCAACGCATATTCGATGTTCAAACCAAAGTTCTTCAACTCAGCATCGCGTTGCTCGAAATCGTTACGCACAACACCCATAACATTAGATAAGGTACCGCTAGTAACAAAGCCGTTTACGGCTTCGCCCGGTGTGTACTGAGTTCCGAAGCCACCACCCCAAACAGCACCTGGAATCTCGATTCCGCGAAGGATTTTTTCGTCTAGAAAGTCGATATAAAGAGCATCGGCTGTAATCGAAAGATTCTCATTCGGCTGATACTGCAAGACGCCCATAAATGTGTCGCGTTGCAAATTAGACGACCGAACAAACGGCTTTGCACCACCTAATACGGCGTTGCCATTAGCGTCAGTAGGATAACCCCAAGCGTTCCAACGCTCTTCGTTATTCGGAGATTCAAAGGTTGAAACCGCCAAAGCAACACCAACTGTGTCTTCTGCAAACTTATCAATGTATGAAAAAGTACCTCGATAGCCAGTGTCTTCTCCGTCGGCATTTAAATTACCAATACTGTTTTGCTCTGCAGAAACATTCAGCGCTGCTACGCGCTCAGAAACTTCCAAAGGACGAACTGTCTGAAGATCAATAGTTCCAGCAATACCCTGGTTGACCAATGATGCCGTTGGCGTTTTATAAACGGTCACGCCAGAAATAATTTCGGAGGGATACAAATCAAATTGAACGCCGCGGTTGTCGTCAATCGAAACCTGCTCACGCCCGTTAAACGTTGTTGTTGAAAAATCTTCGTTAAACCCGCGTACTGAAATAGAGCTTGCTCGGCCGTCCAAACGTTGTGCCGCCAAGCCTGGCAAACGTGCAATTGATTCAGCAATACTTGAATCGGGCAATTTACCAATGTCTTCCGCCGTAACCGACTCTACAACTGATGCAGAAAAACGTTTTCGATCAATTGAGTTACGAATGCTTGCGCGGTATCCTTTTACCACTACTTCTTCCAACACCTCTACGGCGACCTGATCAGTGCTACCTTCTTGCTCTTGAGCGAGAACCTGTGGTGCTGCGACACCCGCGATCGCGGCCGCGATGCAAGTAGACAAAGTGCTTTTTAAAAATACGCCGGCTTTCGGTGCGCCAACGTTTTTCTCAGCAATTTTCTTGTGGTCTGCGTTCATGTCTTCCTCTTTTTTAATTCAATATAATAATTTTGTAACAATCGCCAGATAATCGTATTTCAATGCCACTGAGCAAGGAAGATGCTGCATACGTATTCATTCCTCAAGGGAATATCCTGCATACGTATTCAGGAATAATACAAGCCAAACCAACGGGCTTTTGAGAGGCTTATCAATAGAAATACGCAGTATTATCGACAGCAGCGATACAAGATAAGACAAATCTCTAGCCAACAATCAACTCAATTTAGTTTAGTTAGTTGGCTGGCGTGAGAGCGAAAGTTAAGCGCACAACGCTCATTAAAATCTCGCAGCGCAGCCATATCAAAGCGTTGCGCACGTCGATCACCACTAATAAGGGCTTGGTTGTGAGGAAATATTCCATAGCCCGATAACAGACTGTGCCAAGAAAGAGTTGAATAATAATCATCAATCCCTTGACGACTAATTTCCTCGCTTAAGTCTCCACCAGTGCGCCACACCTGCAGAATTGACTGCAATGAATCCGACAGATTTTCATTGTCACGATTTGCTATCCAGTAGTCAGAATCAGAACGAGAATTCACTTTGTAATGACACACAATGTAATCGCGAATGCCCTCAAACCGTGCTCGGATTGTCGCATTAAAATCATCTCGGTCACGGCTTTCAAAATCACTCTGTTCATACGCACGAATAAAATTAGACACTGTTTCTTGCACTAAATGCAGCGCGGTCGCTTCCAGCGGTTCGATAAAGCCTTGAGACAAACCCACGGCTAAACAATTTCGATGCCAGTGCTCTCGAACCTGCCCAACCCGCATTTTCAGATGGCGCGCTTCTACCTCGCTCGCTCTAAGGCCCAGCGCGGCTTTCAATTCGGCCTCGGCCGATTCAGCATCGCAGAACTGTGAACTGTAGACATAGCCATTTCCGGTTCTGTGAGTGAGTGGAATATCCCAACGCCAACCACACTTCATCGCCGTTGAGATGGTTTGTGAGTTGGGCTGCTCTGCACTTTCAGTTGGTAAAACTACCGCCGCGTCGTTAAACAAGTTGGAATCAAATGATTCAAAGGAAACACCCAACGCTTGCTGCATCAACACACTTTTGAAACCCGTAGCGTCGACAAAAAAGTCGGCGTGATAACGTTTACCCGAAGCACTCAGCAAATGATCAATATCACCTTGCGCATCTAAACTTAAATCGACGACCTTGTCTGAAATGTGTTCAACCCCCAACTCTACCGCCTTATCGCGTAAGAATTCTCCAACGAGGTGTGAGTCAAAGTGATAACCATAACTTACCGGGAACGGGAAATTTTCATCCGGAATCGGCCCGAGCTTTCGCTTGGCTAAATAGGCGGGCAAAAAATAGGTATCAGGCGCTACTTCAACATTCAAATTTTGTCGGCGTAAAAAACAATTGTAGACAAACGCCTGTGCAGTATCTCGATCTGTTCTCGCCGGAAAAGGATGAAAATACTGTTCGTACCCAGGTATCGCTGACCACCCTTTGAACGTAATGCCGGTTTTATAAGTCGCATTACAACGCGGCATCCACTCACTCTCGTTTACGCCAATTTCGTCGAAGAACGCTTTTAGCTGCGGCGTTGATCCTTCTCCAACACCAATGATACCAATGTCTGGTGATTCGATTACACGCACGCCGACTTTTTCGCTCGGCCAACGTTTAGCCATTAGATTCGCCGCCATCCAGCCAGCCGTGCCGCCGCCCAGCACTATAATAGACAAGGGTTTGTTCATCTTTCTCACGAATAATGGGTTAGTTTTGATATTCTTTGTGCTTACTCTGTACCTCGCTCATAAGCTTGATCCGCCTGCCCACGGCTTGGCTCGCAAAATAACAATGAGCACCACAACGGACGGAAGAATACTTTGCGCTATGTGTAAGAACAAGTAACAGGCTTGCAAAAGAGTTTATTACCAAAATCACCCAAACGAATCCTCAACCATGCTAGAAAACGTAAGAATCGTGCTGGTACGCACATTTCACCCTGGAAACATCGGTTCAGCGGCCCGCTCAATGAAAACCATGGGCCTGAGCGATTTGTGCCTAGTGGCACCGCGTGACTTTCCTTCGCAGGAAGCCAGCAAAATGGCCGCCGGAGCCGAGAGTATGTTGGAAAATGTTTCACTCCACGACACTATTCCTGACGCAATCGCCGACTGCACTGCGGTCATTGCGAGTACCGCTAGACCACGCGGGTATGACCTACCCGAACTCAATCCAGAAGAAGCCGCGAACCTGCTTATCGACAGTGCAAAAACCTCCCCGGTAGCACTGTTGTTTGGTCCAGAGAGGATGGGTTTGCACAACGATGATATCCGCTATGCTAAATACCGAGTCACCATTCCGGCCAACCCCGACTACAGCTCGCTGAATATGGCTGCCGCGGTTCAAACGCTTAGTTACGAAATTTTCAAAGCATCGAATTTGGCATGCAAAAAAGAGCAGCACTGCGTAAAAGACTTACCAACCTCACAAGATATGGAAAGGCTGTATGAGCACTTAGAACGCGTTCTAAAAGAAATTCGCTTTCTCAGACCCCATCAGGGAGAGACATTACAGCGTATCCGCCACCTTCTAACGCGCGCCGAACCAGACACATTAGAGCTTAATATTTTGCGCGGCATCCTCAACTCGATCGAAAAATCGATTGAGAGAAATTAGGAAATTTATGCACTAATGAGTCAGCATACACAAAAAAACAGTGAATCACCCATTTAGGGGATGCAGGCCATATTATGCTACTGATAAACTGCTTTAGTCACGATAGCTCAAATAAAGGGAGATCTTTATGGTTATCGATGAGGGTAAGCAAAATAACACTAACCATAAGCCACTTGATCGTGGGGATGAATACATGATGAAATCAATTCGAATTCTAGGCGCCTTTTTAGTCGCCATACTTTTCGCACAATCGGCACAGGCTGAAAAACCCAGCATGGCTGTGCTTGACTTTCGTAACACCACGTCCGCCTATTGGTGGAATAGTAATGTTGGGCGCGAGCTTGCTGGCATGCTAACTAACGAGCTGGCAAGTGGCAAAAAATTCCAAATGATAGAACGGCAAAAGCTATCTTCGGTTCTGGGCGAACAAGATCTAGCGGCTTCAGGCCGAGTTAGCGGCAGTAAGGCGGCTAAGATGGGCAAGATGGTTGGCGCGCAATACTTAGTTACAGCAACGGTAAGCGCATTTGAAAATAACGTCGCATCAACCGGCGGTGGATTATCCTACAAAGGCGTTTCACTGGGCGGCAAAAAGAAGAGCGCGTACATTGCAGTTGATTTGCGCGTTGTTGATTCCACCTCAGGAGAGATAATCGAAACACGCACGGTGGAAGCACGCTCAGGCGGAGTTGGCTTCAATGTTGGCCTACGTCGTAATGGTTTCGGCGGCGCGCTCGCGAACGAAAAGAAAACGCCGGCTGGTAAAGCAATACGGGCCGTTGTTGCCGAGATTTCGGGTTACCTAGAATGCTCGATGGTTAAAAAGAACAAATGTTTGAAAAAGTACGAAGAAAAAGAAGAACGCCGTCGCGAAGGATTGAGCGACAGCATTAAGCTCGACTAACAAAACTCGAGTCAGCGGAATTCTCAAAATGGAGCCCTAATTCCATACGGCATTCCGCTCACAATCGTTAAAAATAGAACCCCGCCAAGCGCGGGGTTTTAGGTAATTGGTCGAAAGATTTTTTCCAAGGCTCGAATTCACAGCAAGCTCCCGAAATTCACTAAAGCTACCCGCGGAAGCTACAAGGTGTTGTTACGCGGCCCATTTAGCTCTTAGCCTGGCTTCACTCTTTGGATCAACATTCACCTTATCCAGATCCCCACTGATGTGCGGTATCGCCATTAAACGTGTGTCCATCACCCGAAACCATAGCGGCGGAATATACGCTATCAAGTACATCCCGAAGTAACCCGAAGGTAGCTCGGGCAAGTTCTCAAAACTTCGCAAACTCTGAAAACTTCTCGCCGGATTCGCGTGATGGTCTGAATGACGCTCCAACTGGAACAATATCAAATTACTGAAAATGTGATTAGCGTTCCAAGAATGATGCGGTTGGCAGCGCTCGTAACGGCCATTTTCCTTCTTCTCTCGCAGCAAGCCGTAGTGCTCAATATAATTCGCGCTGGTCAACTGAAACCAAGCAAAGGCATTGTGCAAAAGAAAAAATGGCACAAGCAGCCAACCAAATATGGCAACCAGGCTGCCTTGAAATACCAGTGTCATCAAATACGATTGTAAAATGTGGTTATCAACACTCCACACTGATTTACCACGCTTGTTTAATCGGTTCTTCTCCGCTGCCCAACCGCGTTTTGCTGCGCCTGGTATCTCTCTAAGCATAAATCGATAAATGGATTCGCCCATTCGTGAACTCGCAGGGTCTTCTGGCGTTGAAACGTCACGATGGTGCCCGAGATTATGTTCAATACAAAAATGCCCATAGCCGGTTGCGGCAAGCACAACTCGTGACAAAAAGCGCTCAAGCTTGGTATTTTTATGCCCGATCTCATGTGCCGTGTTAATGCTCATACCACTATACAAACCCATCACCATACTGAAGCTAATAAAAAACCCGATCGGCAAATTCTGTGTGCCAACCAACCAGGCACCTGCGATGATGGCAATAAAGTGCGCGGGAATACAGGCGATCAACATGCGCCTGTAAAATGGGTCTGCATCCAACATCGGCACAACTTCTTCAGGCGGATTGGTCGTATCTGTACCCATTAAGTAGTCAACAATGGGCACTAAGACAAAACCAATTTGCAAGGGAAGCAGCAATACCCAAGGATTACCCGTGGATAAGAACAGCCCCATAATTGGTAGGGGCATCAAACTGAACAATATCGCCCCGACCCAAAGCCAGCGCTTCTTGTCTCGGAACTCGATACGCCCTTTGCTAGGATGGTCTACAACATAGGTACTCATGTATTTCTCCATATTATCAGTGCCTAACATAAAACAAAGTTGGCTAGAACTACATTTCATCTATTGACAATTTCATTGTCATTAAATGACATGAGCGTTATATTGATACGATGCGCAAGCAAATCTATATTGCAACAACCTATTTAAAGGTTCTCGGTAACGATCAGGAATTGATCAAAGTGCTTGTCAGCGAATTTGGTGAGCAACGTGCTAACGCTATTCTTCAAAGCGAATTCGTATACGAAGACGACATCAAAACCGTGTTTAACGCATTTGCGAAAGCTGGGCTTAACTCTTGGGTACTCAAATATGGCACCCAAATCTCCGTTGGCAGCCATGGCGCATTAGGCTTCGCGGTATTAAGCGCGCCAGATTTACACTCCGCATTAGATGTGCTCGCCGACTACTCCGTTATTCGTTCTTCTGCTTACAGTGCTGAAATGCGCCACCGTGATAACCGAGTCGAATACATCATTCATGATAGGTTGAGTGGCACCTTAGCCGGTCGTTGGTTACTGGAATCGGCGATAAGCGTGGCTCAAGGGCTAATTGAAACCATGATGGCGCACCCTCTGGGCGATAATGCTGTGATACGCTTTGCTCACCCAAAGCCGACGTACCACAAGGACTTGGGGGCATTCTATGGGGTTCGTTGCGAATACGATGCCGATGACCATGCCATTAGCATTCCAGCCTCTTGGTGCCGCATACCCTCACCGCTGTCAGACCCATCTACATTTAGCTCCAATTTACAAAAGTGCCGCCAGTTAAAGCTAGCGGCTCAGGGTAACCAAGACACAGAGGAATCCATACGTTTAATCCTGCGTGGTTATTTCAACCAACGCATCTCAGGCACGGCAACATCGGCGGAACTACCCACACTGCCCTCACTTGCGCAGCAGCACAATATGACAATTCGCACGTTAGCACGAAAACTCAGCTCGAATAACGCTAGCTATAAGCGATTACTTGAGGAAGCACGTCGCGAGCAAGCCATTGAATTACTCAGCACCACACATTTAACCGTCGCGAACATTGCTCACTTGCTCGCGTATCAAGAACCGGCTAATTTTATTCGCGCATTTAAATCTTGGTTTCAAACCACGCCAGCTGCTTGGCGACGTACAAAGGTAACACTATGAACGACGTTTTCGAACTTGATCTTGCCTCACTATCAACCTATTTGAGTAAACACATCGATGACTTCGAAGGGCCTCTCTCCAGTAAAAAATTTGCTGGTGGCCAATCTAACCCAACCTATTTATTGAGTACGCCGCAAGAAAAATACGTGCTACGCCGCAAACCGCCTGGCAAGTTGCTAAAAGGCGCACATGCCGTTGATCGCGAATACCAAGTAATCAGTGCTCTCTATCCCACTTCATTGCCTGTGGCCAAACCACTGGTACTGTGTGATGACAACACCATTATTGGCAGCATGTTTTACGTGATGCAGTTCGTCGACGGCCGAATTTTTTGGGACCCAACATTGCCTGAAATTGAGCCCGTGGAGCGATACGCCATTTATTGCGAAATGAATCGAGTGCTATCCGAGCTTCATAAAGTAGATATTGATGAATCCGGGCTCGCTGATTACGGCAAGAAAACCGACTACTTTACTCGCCAGATTCACACGTGGACCAAGCAATACAGAGCATCCGAAACAACAACCATCGCCGCTATCGACACCTTAATCGATTGGCTGCCAGCAAACCTGCCAGAAAACTCTGACGCCGCATCGGTTGTTCATGGAGACTATCGGCTGGACAATATGATCTTTCACCCAGAGCGAGCTGAAGTGATCGCCGTGCTGGATTGGGAACTCTCTACCATAGGCCACCCCTATGCCGACCTAGCTTATCAGTGCATGCAGTATCACATGCCGCATGGTCGCGGTTTACCTGGGCTATCCGGTGCCAATTTGAGCGCCATGGGTATTCCTAGCGAGGAAGAATATGTAAGGATGTACTGCGACAGGATGGGGATTGAGCGTATTTCGAACTGGAATTTTTACCTCGCATTTAGCTTGTTTCGGTTGGCTGCAATCTGCCAAGGCATCGAAAAGCGACGTCAAACTGGCACTGCCTCAAGCGACAAAGCCGCCGAATACGCGGCGCTCGTGGAGCCTCTTGCAAATATCGCACTTGGCCTTACTGAGTAATAGACAGATTATAAAGATAACTATCTAACCACAGCAGGACACCTCATGACCGATTTACTTTCGCCCTTTACACTTGGCAGCTTGTCATTATCAAACCGAGTTCTGATGGCTCCGATGACTCGCAGCATGTCACCTGGCAATGTTGCAGGAGATAACGTCGCCGAATACTACCGCAAGCGAGCTGCAGGCGGGGTCGGGCTGATCATTACTGAAGGCACCTGTATTGGTCACAAGGCTGCAAGCGGCTATCCCGACGTTCCATTTATCGCTGGTGAAGAATCATTGGCGGGCTGGAAGAAGGTTGTCGATGCGGTACACGCAGAAGGCGGTAAAATTGCACCACAACTGTGGCACGTTGGTGGTATTCGCCGCCCCGGTATAGAACCAGGCGGGGAACTAGCTGGTTATAGTCCGTCTGGCATGGCCTTTCCGGGAAAAATTACTGGCCATGAGATGACTAAGTCCGATATCGACGAAACAGTTGAGGCATTTGTGCAAGCCGCCGTTGACGCTGAACGCATTGGCTTTGACGCCATCGAAATTCATGGCGCGCACGGTTATCTGCTTGACCAATTTTTTTGGGAAGGCACCAATCATCGAAAAGATGAATACGGTGGCAGTGTCGAGAACCGCGCGCGCTTCGCTTGCGAGATCGTCAAGGGCATTCGAGCGCGCGTAAGCGCAGATTTCCCAATCATTTTTCGTTTCTCTCAATGGAAACAACAAGATTACTCTGCGCGCTTGGCCGAGACCCCTGAAGAGTTGGCCGGATTTCTGAAGCCGCTGGTCGACGCTGGTGTGGACATCTTCCATTGTTCAACGCGCCGATTCTGGGAGCCTGAGTTTGATGGCAGTGACTTGAACCTCGCAGGGTGGACCAAAAAACTAACTGGCCTACC
>CALKRK010000056.1 GCA_937989675.1 uncultured Arenicella sp.
CATCGTTACAACGTTTGGCTTAGACTGCCTAAAAAGCTCCACAGCCTGAGCGCCATCTTGCGCCATACCCACTAAGTCAAACGCCGTTTCATCGTATTCTCGCTCGATGCGGTTACGAATTAGTTGCGAATCGTCAACTATGAGTAGCTTATGCATGGCTCACCTCTAAAACTCTAGTATTGTTTTTCTTTATGGTAAGTTCGTTTACGTCAGGTATGTTGATCGTAAACTTGGACCCTTTTCCTGGGCGCGTTTGTAAGGAAACCTTCGCATTGATTTTCTTAGTGATCTCTCCGACTACATTTAGACCGATTCCTCGGCCTGCGTCAAAATCGACCTCTGATCTAGACGACAGCCTGTTAGACATCATGAGAGCCAGTAAGCGTCGCGGATTTAGGTCAACAAGTTCACGGCTATCGAGAAGCCCTTTTTCAACCGCTGTATTGGCCAACTTCTCAAAGTCAATTCCGCTACCATCGTCTTCACAAATAAGTTTAAACCCCTCTGTACCACTGCGATAAAGCGCTAAAGAAACCTGCCCGGTACTCATCTTGCCTGCTAATAAACGCTCTTGTGGGGCCTCTACGCCATGACAAATCGCGTTACCAACCAGCTGATTCGCCAAAGACTGCAGGTGTTTTCTTAGCTCAACGTCCAAGTTCACACCATCAAAACCAGCCAAAAACAACTTAACGTCTTTATGTTGCCTAGCTGAAATATCCTCTACAAAATCGAACAGCGAGTTTGCCATAGGATTGCCCGCACTCTCATTTTGGGAATGATTACCCGGCCTCTGAACAGTCTGTACAACTGATTTAATTTGCTCATTAATCGAAATCAATCTGTCGAGCAGAATAGTTAAAGAGAGAAAGTCGTTGCCCGAGACAACTGTTTTAGCGATTATCTGGTCAATTTGGCTCTCGAATTCATGGCATGCCTGTGTTACCAGATCCAAACCCAAGGCAGAGCTATCTCCTTTTACGGTATGAATCAAAGCCATAATCGTGTTGGCTTTGTGTTTGAAATCACTGTGCGACTTGGACGGGCTGCGCAATACTTCGTTAACTTTTTGATAGTGCTCGTCGCTGTTGGCAAGAAAATCAGGCAAGCTTTCAGCTTCCGCCTTTAACAACACGCTGATCATTTCAAGTTGTTGCTCGTTGCGCTTGGTTTCCATGGCGAGTTCTTGCGCCAATTTGACCTCATTTGAAATATCCGTGACTGAAGTCAACACACCGCGAATTTCATCGCCTTCTAAGACTCGCGAAAACGAAAATCTCAAGTGTTTGTTAGTCAGCTCGCCATCTTTCTCAAGCTGAATGGGCAAGTCATTAAGAGGATTCAAATCTCTTAACAAAGCCTGTTTTTTGTGCGGGTTAAATAATAGATTTAAAAAACGTTCCACCTTATCAAGGTCCGCGCCATTGACCAGCGGGCCAATGAAACTTTTAAAATTTTCTCCTGACTCTGGTGCCTTTAAAAAAATATTTTCTAGCGCTTTAGACTGTTGAGAACCAATCAAAAAATCACGCCGAATCAGGAATAGCCCTTGATCGACCGTTTCAAATATTTGCCTGGTTTCGCGGCGCGCTTGAGCCGTTCTGAGGTCGGACTTTCGTAGCTGCCCAAAGATCAAGTACAAAATGATTCCAAAGCAAAGTAGACTCGCAAGAATTCCGATAGCCTGGATCAATCTAGATCGATCCGCTTCTCTTGACGCTAGATTCTCTTGATAGTTTGTCAAATCATTCATTAAGCTGAGCAAGGTATTAATGTTCGCATCTGCGTAGACAACATTCTCATCCAGCAACACCATAATTTCACTCGACGGCTCAAACGACGCTTCTGTGTGGTTTTGCAAACGCGAGATCATCTCACTAAGGGAGCCGTAAAAAGGCCGCCATAGCAGATCAGCCTTAGTCAGTATCGCCCTCCCATCAGGATCCGCTACCGCGCTCAGAGTGGTCTCACCGGATTTGGTCGATAGAGTGGCACTGCCTTTAGTGAACGCCTCAAGCGAACGATCAAACAAGTTAGAGGCGTTGATCAGTTCTGATAAACTTTTTTCATAAGAAACTCCAGCTCTGAGTTTTGATTGAAGAGCAATCAACGACTTGGCTGTTCTTTGCGACAACATCCTTTGCCGCCCAGCAATGTTTACCGCTTCCGCGGTTTGTTCGGTACTGTATGAAGAATAGAAATTTAGGCCCAAAACACACAACACAAGTGTTAAGAAAACCAACGTGGTTATTATTATTGCGGTATACCTACCCAATATGTTTACCAAAATGACACCCCTGCGAGCTGCTATCTAATAGTTAATACACCAGATGCATGCAATGCTCATGCTTCAAATTGGTGCATACTTCAGCTTAACTGCTCCCAGTTGGAACGAACAACCATGAGCCTAAGCTACCTAACCAACCCGCTGCGACAGCGCCCCAATAAAGAGCGCTTGTTTTATGCGCATTGCTGCCTACCTGCAAGCAAACACAAAAACATTCCGCATAATTCCTTGAGCAAATAGCGTGCCAAACTTGAAGTTCGAACACTAAATAGAGGTAAGAGGTAATATGAACCAAGTAATTACTTGGGTATGGTGATGCCGAAGTGAAAGACTCAGATCAGCGGATATATCGCGGAAGTTCTATTTTTCTTATGGTTAGTCGCTATGGTTTTGCTGTTTATCCCCACTAATCTTGACAATCCACCGCGCTCTATCTCAAGCGACTTGATGTAGGGGTTGGTATGAGGTCTACTTGCACCAGTTTAAACGACACCTTGAGCTAAGGGGCTCTAATGCGAACTAAGCAACTTTTTATAGTCGGTGGCTTTACGACTTTCTCGATCATGGCCGTTACTCTCTGGTTAGCCAGACCTGACCAGGAATTGGAAACAATTCAAAAAATCGAGACTGAGGTCACCGCCACAACACAAGACATCCAACGGCTGGACGACACCTCAAACAATACGATACTCACCATGCCACCTCAGTTTCTGGAAAACGTCATGGTCAGCCAGGTAGAGGAGCTTAAGCCTGAATTCAACAAAATTCTAAATGGTGACACAGTAAGACTAACGCAACTAGTTGATTTACTAACTCAGAAACTGCAACGCGACGCCAGCTTGCATGAGGCAGTTACCGCATCGCCCTCAGCCGATAGTCAACGGTTGTTAAATCAACCAGACCATGAACTATCTCAAGAACAGCTCTATCGGAAATTGACTCTTCTGGAAGCCAATGAGCGGCAGTTAGAGCAATTCGAAGAGAATCAAATTGAATTTGAAGACAGTTTACGAGAGCTACTCAGTGATACCGAATTTAGTGAATTCAGGGCCTTAGAATTGAGCAAGGCAGAAATCTCATTTCGGAAAGAGATCGCTATTTTCGCGGTCACGACAAAAATAAATACTCCCAATCTAAACGAATATCAACTCACCGAGATTGATCGATTAGTTGAAGAATATGAGAATCGTGGGCTGACCTATATACCCATTGGTTCGGTCCTTGGCACCAATGGCATTGCAAGCTCAGCGCATTCGTTTGCAGAATATCAACAGCTACAACAAGACGTGATGAGCTTATTAACGAAAGAACAAATCGAACATCTGGAGTCAGCGCCAAGTATCCTAACTCCCTAAGCGCTTTCTATTGGGGGCTATTTACGACGAATCGTTAAGGTATAACCAGGCTGACTCAATTTACCAACCGTCGCTCGTATCGTTTTCTCTTCTGCGCCACGAAATATTTTGAACGTAAATACTTGGCCGGTTTTCATACTACCCAGTGTGTCATAGTAAATTTTCTTGACCGACTCGCTCTTGGACGACGTCAAACTCACACCGTCAACTTCGACAATCATGTCACCCGTACGCAAACCCGCTGCCTCCGCTCCATGACCAGGAGTGATACAGGTTAGCTGTACACCGCCTGGATTAATGGCAGAGCACACACCTAGAAATGGTTTCATGTAAGGCTCCTGAGAAACCGTCAGCGTATCTTCACCACTCATGTCCAAAAGCTTTTGAGCAAGATAACTCACTTCATGCTTTAGTTCTTCCTCTTTGCTATGTTCTTTCCACTTGCTCTTATCTTTGCCTTTGTCACCCTCTTCATCGGCATACGCAAGTGACACCGACACTAAGCTTGCGGCCATAAACAATGCTGCGCACAACGTCTTAACGAAGCTCTTATTAGTGTGTGGATAAATCCGCAACCACTGGGCTTTTGTTGATAACGTACTAATCATAATTTCACCTTAATATTGGGGTTTCGCCAACGCATCTTTACGTTGATAAAACAGCCTATTTAATTCGTTCAAAACTTCGACTCGGTCACTCCAAAGTATTTTAATACGCTCAGCCTCTTCGGGCTCTTCAGGGTTAGCGGCATGTAACGCTTGATCCACGTATGTGAGCTTCCAATAAAGACGTTCGGCTGCGGCCTGATCCTCCGCACTCAATCGCTCATCTCTAGCCCCAACTTGTTGCAACACATTCTCCAGACCTTGAGAGTTCATCATTAGTTGGTTGATGCTGGCTTGCATTTGATTCGTTTGCAGCTGAGCCGAATTCTGCTGCGAAATCATAAAGATACTCACCAAACCAACAAACATAACCGACGCTGCCAGTGTATAAATAGAACGACTCAAAGAGTTATTTTGCATGACCGCCGGGCTGACCATCTGCTCAGCAGATTGCCCAATGACGTAAGTTGGTTCAGATGTAGGGCTACTCTCATGCAAACCACCATCTTGCAAACCACTTTGCTCAACAATTTTCTGCCAGTGCTCGTCACCAGGTTGCTGGTCATGCGCTTCAAAAATTTGCTGCCCCAGTTTCCCTAGATAAGCTAATTCAGCCTGACATTGCTCACAGGATTCGACATGAGCGCTCATCTGGTTTTCTAGTCCGTCTCGAATGTCGAGTAATTGTTCAATATTCGCGTGCATTAATGTTCACCTGCTGTTGTTGCTAAACCTGGCTGAGTCATGCGGTCACGCAAGAACTGCAAAGCTCGCGATACCACCGATTTCGAATAGCTAGGGGTCTTATCGACCAGATTAGCAATTTCATTATGAGTGTAACCTTCAACTTCTTTTAGCCAGAGTATCAAACGCATATCTTCGGGGAGTTTATTTAAAATCGCAGTCATGTCACTTTGTTCTCCTATACGATGGCTAAAATCGCCAGAGGTACTTGGGTAGCGATCACTGCTTTCACTTTCCTGAGGTTTTTCAAAAAAACTAAATTCATCGCTCGATACAACGGCATTGTGTTTTTTATGTTTTCGTAAATACATCAAACTTTCATTCACGGCTATCTGGCGAAGCCACATACCTAATGGCGCTCGCCCCTCGTAAGAGGGCAATTTATTGATCAGCTGTATAAACGTATTGTGTAACACGTCTTCAGCGCACTCATTGGTGCCACAAATACCCAACGCCAGAGTAAACACTGCGCGTGAATACGTTTTATACAGCTGACCATGTGCACGCGCATCACCCCGCCTCGCATCACGTAATACGTCGTCAGCAACCACCTGCTGAAAGCGCTGGTACTGGATTGAAGGGTTTCCACCGTGCATAGTTCTAAGATGCCTAGCCTACTGTGATGGTCGCAAGATTTTACGCATATTTATGTGAATTTATGTGTTTTGCAGGGTTTTAAGCCATTTTTTTTGCTCCATTGCAGAAACGATACGGTTTTTGAAGGAAATTTTCTCTACTGTAATGCTACTTGCCTTATTAAACAGCATAAATTCGGCTAGTGCTGTTTTGAAATCTGCAATAAAGCTCTGCATATCAGCAACGTCAATGTGCAAATGTCTAACAATAAAGATTCCGGTCTTGCGGTCTATTTTTGCGTCCATGCGTGCTGCGAAATTCTGCCCCCAAAGAATCGGCAATACAAAATACCCATACTCCCGCTTGGCCGCTGGCTTGTAACACTCTATTTGATAATCAAAATTAAATAAATGCCGCATACGATCACGTTGAATAAGTACATTGTCGAACGGCGATAAGATAAGCACTTTCGACCGGCTAAGTGGTTTTTTGAGTATCTCCTCAAAACTGGAAAGCGCGTAATAGCGTTCGCCTGCCACCGTGGTTTCGCAAAGCCGACCGGCCTCCAACAAAGCTTGGCAACGCAAACGAACCGGCGCCTTCAAACCTTTACGCAAATAAGCGATTTCGCGAGCTTTGCCAAGGCCATTCGCCTGTAAATACCGTTCGATTAGATGATCACAGAACTCCGCGTCATCGGGTTCACGGGTATTCAAATCGTTTGGTAATACACGCTCAGTCAGGTCATAGACCTTTTGAAAACCTTGCCTATACGCCACCATCAACTCTCCTTGCATAAACAATTGTTCAAGAGCTCGCTTAGCAGGCTTCCACCCCCACCAAGCGGTATTAGCTGGTGAATTGGTATTTTCAAAATCTCTGGCCTGCAACGGACCTTCCGCACGAATACGGTCTAACACAAACGCCATCAGCTTTGGGTCTTTCTCGTGCCAATGCAATTCGCCTTCCACAAAAGCTCTCTTACGTGGCAGTGAAAAGCGATAGTCTCGCATCGGCAAGTAAGCCGCCGCATGCGACCAATACTCAAACACTGATTTGTCTTTAAGTAATGCATCAAGATGAGCTTGTTTATAACCCTGTGTGCGGCTCCATAGAGTGTGGTGGTGCGCTCGCTCAACCACGGAGATCGTATCAATCTGCACATATCCCAAATGTTCTACTACATGCCGCACCGCCGGCAACCCACGGCCAGCATCAGCCTGGCGATGAATACCCTGACTAAGTAGAACTAATTTGCGCGCCTGTTTCTGGCTAAGTGGATTCGAACTTAGCATTAACGTAATGCATCGAATTGGCTAGCGATGGCCTCAAAGACAAGCGCGGATTCAGCGAAACGAGGAATAAATTCTGGGTCTGCAGATGTTCTGACAATCACTAGGTTTCTAGCTGGGTCGATCCATATGTATTGCCCATAAACCCCAGCCGCAAAAAACACCCCCGGGTTGGCAGGCGGCAACCAAAAATGGTTACTGTATCCTCGGCCACTGTATAACTTGCCACCGGGTCGGTGCACGGGGCTTGCCGGCTTTGCCAACGCTCTAGCCCAACTTTCAGGCAGTTCAATTTTACTGCTTGTTTGATTCAAATAGGCATCCAAATAAAACTGACCAAAACGAGCGTAGTCACGCGAACGTGCATTCAAGCAACAGTAACCCAGCGCAAGGCCGTCATCACCTTTGCGGTGTTGCAGCCAAGTGCCATCAGCTTCCATGCCTAATGGCTGCCAAATCTTCTCGGCCATAATCTCGGCCAGCGGCTTCTTGTAAACCGCGCGCAAAACAGCCGATAAAACGTGTGAGTTAGAACTAATGTAATGAAAGTCTGTAAACTCTGAACGCGTACGCTTAAATGGCGCTAGCAACTCATCGGGATTTTTACCAAGCACAAAGCTATCGAAAAAAAATGGCCGGATATCCGAATCTTCCGAGAAGTAGTCTTCATTAAATTCAACCCCAGTAGACATCGCTAACAAACTTCGAATCGAGCTGGCGCCAAAGTCTGTATCCGAGAACTGAGTTGCGTATTTTTGCGCCGGATCATCCAGACTTTGAATTAGGCCTTCCTGAAGCGCGATAGCAATCACCGTTGCCACAAAACTCTTTGCTACCGACCAAGAGGTGAACAAAGACTCTCTGTTACTACCCTGAAAGTATCGCTCATGCAGTATCGCACCGTCTTTTACAACAATTAAACTGGTGGTGGTCGACTCCTCATGAAATTGCTCTAAGGTTTTAAGCTCGCCATCATAATTATAAGTAAATTCAAGCGGCCCCGGCAGCTCATCAAACTGACTGGTGTCATCTCCTCGACTCACGGTGCGGTAAGGAATTTTGTCTCCCATAGAACGAAAGTTTTCTACGTATTTCGATGGATCACTTAAATCCGCCATTTCTGACGGTGAATAGTCCGACCAGGGTCGGTAGTACCAGCAGGCAAGGATAAATGCCGCTAGAGCGCCAACAGCCACCAACCATTTAAGTAATTTCATTTTCGTATCACGGGCTTAATCATAGTTCCAGTTGGCATTATGATCTTTATCCAAGATTGATCAAGTGAACCTCTGTTAAAGTCCTGGGAGCACCAACACTCGACTAAGCGATAATTGATCACACCTTCCACACGACTCCCCCATTAAATTCAGGCAAACTGTTAGCTAAACAAAGAAGACAGCGACACATGATATGAGCTTATCAACATCCCCACTATTTGAAACACTCACACTGCCGAACGGTATCATCATCAAAAATCGCCTGTGCAAAGCCGCCATGGAAGAAAACCTCTGTGACGAAGGCCAGATTCCAGGGCATCGTTTAAATACTCTTTATCGTCAGTGGGCTGAAGGCGGGGTTGGCCTGATCTTGACCGGAAATGTAATGATCAGCCCAAGTGCGTTAACCGGGCCAGGTGGAGTGGTGTTACAAAACGATCAATCTATGGATCGTTTTAAAAAATGGGCCCAAGCAGGAAAATTGGATGGTACACAGCTCTGGATGCAAATCAACCATCCAGGTAGGCAGGTTTATACGGCAATGGGCGAGCAAGCCCTCGCCCCATCGGAAATCGCGGTCAACATCCCCGGCTTTTCTAAGCTATTTGCCAAACCCAAAGCGATGACCGAGGATGAAATCCAAGAGACCATTGAAAGGTTCACCAACACCGCTCTACTGGCGGAGAAAGCCGGATTTACCGGCGTGCAAATACATGCAGCGCACGGCTATTTGATCAGTCAATTTTTATCTCCTCTGACAAATCAACGCAGCGATCGCTGGGGAGGCTCAAGAGAGAATCGCGCAAGATTACTGCTTGATGTAGTCAAGTCGGTGAGTGCTAAAGTTAAAGCTGAATTCTGTGTGTCAGTAAAACTGAATTCGGCAGACTTTCAAAAAGGCGGCTTCGACGCCGAAGATGCCAAATGGGTTGTCTCTCAACTTAACGATTTATCTGTTGACCTGGTGGAACTATCCGGTGGCAGTTATGAAAGCCCGGCCATGCAAGGCAATGCATCTGGCGACACGTCAGGCTCAAGCACCGCACGCCGAGAAGCGTATTTCATAGACTTTGCGCGCGATATTGCAAGCATAGCCAACATGCCAATCATGGTAACGGGTGGCATTCGTCGTAAAGAAGTCGCAGAGGACGCTCTGGCAGGTGCCGGTGAATTTAACGTTAAGATGCTCGGTATCGCTCGCGCTCTCGCATTTCGGCCACAGCTTGCGAACGACTGGCAAAATAATCAAAACCCCGATGTGGAACTGCCAGAAATCAACTGGAAAAAGAAAGCGCTCGGCTCTCTAGCGGTAATGGCGATTACTAAAGCACAATTAGCACGTCTCGCGGTATGCAAGGCACCTAAACTTGCGCTAAACCCAGTATTTGCTTTAATCATAGATCAAGTAAAAACTAAATGGCGCACACGTCGCTATAAAGCTTGGCGACGCACCGAAAAATAAGTTATCGCTCCGAACTTACACGCGTCAGAACCGCTCTAAATCGCGGTTTTTGATGTCGTTCTAGATAGTAGGTCAACGTGGACATGTCTTTACTTAAACTCAAGGTCCAAACATTGCTAGAGGCTTCAGGTATAAGCTTCTTGGTGTGTTCATCTGCGGCAAAAGATTGCTGAGTGGCCGAACCGTCTGTTAACGTTCGCCCACCATATAAGCTTATCTTGTCGGGCGTGCCATCTGCGTGGCGATGGTCGTGCTTGAGTTGCAAGCCACCCTCTATGGCACTCACCAACCAAGTTCGTGATGTGTCTTCACCTACGGCAAAAGGTATGGCTACTTCAAGTTCACTACAACGCGCGAACTCGGCGACCAATAGCTTTCCTTTAAAGCTATCTTGCCCTTCGGTTGGAAAGGTCATTTGCCCCTCAAATCGAGTACCACACAAACTGCTTAAATTTTTTATAAACTCATCATGCGTTTGTGCAGCTCGTGCGCTAGACAACAAAAAAAACATAACAACTACGCAACAGCTGATACAAATTTTGTTCATAAATCAGTCACCTTTTGGCCTGCTAAAAATAGAATAAGCCACAGCATAACCAACTTTCATCACCCTGTGCCAGCTTGAGAAAAACAAACATTACCATTAAGAACGATTATTTTCCCTTGAAATTTTAAGGACTTACAACTAGCATAGCCATCGGTAGAGAGGAATACATTGATGGTAGGCCGTTAGGTTTACAGTGAATTAATCAGCAAAACTTAGAAACGTTTTTGCCTTTCACTGGATTCACCTGACGTTTCTTAACGCTAAAAAGCACTTTGGCATTGCCTAACATTTTGTCTACGGAGAGGCCGATTTTCATTGGCAAGAGGGTTAAGTTCTTTAACCTGAAATTCAAATACATTTAGGTTTTAGACACGCTTCATCCCCATGTTGCGTAATCGCACGATATTGTCGTGAAGGTAGTCGTTTTGCTGCCAGCCCTAACCTGAGCAGAAGATGACAGTCAATGTTTGAGCATTATGCAGCAGTGGAGAAGCCAAACTCCGCCAAGTTTTTTGTGCGCGGAGAAACGGAAAACCGGCACCTGGGCAGGCTGTTAGCCCCGCTAATTCATTGAGCATAAATTTAAAAACTAATCAGCTCGTGAATATTGGTTTTCCAAAACAAAACCACCATACAGGAGCATAAAATGAAATTAGTTAACCGAAACTCCCTAATTCTGGGAGCTGCACTACTAAGCTGCTATAGCGGCATCTCACATGGCCATGGATTGATGGTCAACCCACCATCACGTAACGCCACCTGCGGATTACCTGAAGACCAAAAACCGCATAACGCCACTAACCCAGCGTGCATCGCCGCTTTTGAGGACGATATGAATGGCGGATATCAATTCATGAGCGTGTTAACTCATGACGTTGGTCGCCAAGGCGTCTCGCCTCTGCCTGCTAATGTATGCGGGTTCAATAGCGAAACCTGGGACAACAATAACAACGGGAATACCACTCCTTGGGATTTACCTTTGAACTGGCCAACCACACCGGTTAGCTCAGGCCCACTGGACATTACCTGGAACATTTCTTGGGGGCCACACTTTGATGACACCGAGGAGTTTGTTTATTACATCACCAAGCCCAACTTTCAATATCAGGTAGGTACTCCACTCACTTGGGATGATTTCGAGAGCACACCATTTTGCAAGCAAACTTACGACGACGCTAACCCCTTGGCTAATCCAAACGTCGTACCCGATAAAGCCGCAACCACCTTTAAGACATCATGCTCTTTGCCAAACCGCAGTGGCCGACATGTTATTTACGGAGAATGGGGCCGCAATTTTTTTACATTTGAGCGTTTTCACGGCTGTATTGACGTAAGCTTTGGCGGCACTGGCGGTGGCAACAATCCTCCTACAGCCGATTCGCAGAGCGTAATGGTCGAAGAAAATTCATCGGTAGCGGTCACCCTTTCAGGCAGCGACAGCGATGGTAGCATTGCCTCTTACGCCGTCACTGGTGGGCCAGGCAACGGTAGCCTAACAGGCACGGGAGCTAATCGCGTTTACACGCCCAATACCGATTATTCGGGTGCCGACTCGTTTACCTTTAGAGTGACGGATAACGAAGGTGCCGTATCGGCAAACGGTACCGTATCCATTACGATTAACCCAGGAAACACCAACGGTAATCAAGCACCACAAGCGGCGTTCTCTTATTCAGCAAATGATCTGGCAGTTAGCTTCGACGCGGGTGCGTCAAGTGATCCAGATGGTGGCCCGCAACCATTGTCATATACGTGGGACTTTGGTGATGGTCAAACAGCCAATGGCGTTACCGCAACGCACACCTACAACAGCGCAGGAAACTATTCAGCCGAACTGACCGTCAGCGATGGCCAGGATAACGACACTGAAACACAAACTATTTCGGTAACCGCGCCTGGCGGAGGCAGTGATGTGAGCTGCGAGTATATTATTTCCAATCAATGGAACTCTGGATTCGTAGCTGAGATTCGCATTATTAACCGAGGCACTAGCCCGGTTAGCGGATGGGAAGTTTCGTGGAACTATAACGATGGCAGCGCCGTGACGAACGGGTGGAATAGCAACCTTGTTGGCAGCGGCCCCTACACCGCGAGTAACCTTGGCTGGAACGCCACCATCGACCCAGGTCAAACTGTGGCATTTGGTTTTCAAGGTACGCACGGCGGGTCAACAACACCAGTAACTGTAACAGGCGACGTTTGTGACTGAGTATTGGTGAACCCTAGGGCATAGTTGCCCAACTAAAACCACCAACCTTAAGCCGGGGCGGCGTGCCGCTCCGGCTTCTTTTTTACGACGCGCTGGGCTTTGCTATCAATACGTCATATCACAAAGACGAATCGGTGCTAGCCTCTTTCTTAAATATCAAACACTGATTGTTGGCCGGCATTACAGTATCGGAGATCAACTCAAAACCAGCATCCGTCGCCAGTTCAAGCACGGCCTCGAAATCGCGAATGCCGCTTCCAACACCGCGGCTTTGCAAGCTTAAATCAAACTCATGGTTGCTGAGGCTAGTGAACTTACCAGCATATTTAAAAGGCCCGTAGATAATCAGAAAGGATTTGTCAGTGGTGACGTCTTGCAAACCTTGAAAGAACGCCCGCACTTCACGCCAGCGCATAATATGAAACGTGTTAGCTGTAAACACCGCCTCATAGCGCTCGCCACTCTGTAGCCAAGGAATTTGATTTACATCAAGTTCGAGCGGCATAAGTGCATTGTTTCTCCCAGCCATCTCCAATTGCATACGTACGCCATCGAGATATTCAGTTTGATCACTGGTTTGCCAGATCAAGTGCGGCATCGCCTCTGCGAAATGCACGGCATGCTGACCGGTGCCTGACCCCACCTCGAGTACCGACACAACGCTTCGTAAAACTGGCTCCACCGCTTCTAAGATAACGTCTTTGTTTCGCTCACAAGCAGCTGAAAAAGGTATGGTTTTAGTCATCGACGCACATAAGCACTTATATTATTCACGCCGATTATTAGACCAATACTGGCAATGAAAGTAAATCCAAGTACCCCGAGGCTGTGCTTGCTATCTGTTTCTTAGGGCTGCTATATTTTACGCCCTGATCATCAGGTGAAAACTGGCGTGAACACTAAAGTTGCAACGCCGATCGAGTCGCCCATCAATACGAGAGCAATGCTGGTTTGAGTGACACCATTTTCAATATTCACGACGTCATCTTATTAATGACAGCGTTTTTGTGTATCTTATTTGCTCTGTTGCTACTAACGATTAACAGCAATAAGCGCGTCTCGAACATATTCCTTGCACTATTTTTACTGCAGCACGCGGCAATACCACTGGATATCCTGATCAGTTTTGGTGTGGAGTTTCGAGATATAGCTCTGAATTTTTCACCAAACCTATTTTATCTATTCGGTTATGGTTATTGGCTAGAAGCGCCACTATTGCTTTGGTATGTACGCTCAATTATCTATAAAGACTACACACTTAGATTTACCGATCTTGTCTACATTCTGCCATTTTTAGCATACCTGCTGCATCAAATCATCTTCTTTTACAGCGTGGGCGAATCAGACCGAGTAACCGAACTAGAAACCTATGAGCTTAGCGGTACTGAGCCTTATATCCATTGGATCAGCCTGTCTAGGGAAGTGTTTCGCGTTGCTCTAGGGGTGTTGTGCTTAATCGAGTTAAATCGTTATCGAAAACATTTACGCGATAATTTTTATAGTATTGGCAAAGACGAATTGTCTTGGCTAACTATTTTAGTTATTGGCTTCACTCTGTTACGCACATGGGCTGTTATCGTGTTACTGCTGGTTGTCTTAAGTGTACTCTATGGGTTTACCGTGGACTTCGAAACGGCTGGCTTAGCTGGTAACTACACGGCATTTTTATTAGTCAGCTTATTAATATTTTTCAGCCTAGGCCACGCGCATGTCCACGAAGGCATTGACCGTGATCAGCACACTCCAACGGACGCAAAAGAATTACCACCGGCCAAGTATAAAGAACGCTTGGCCGCGCACATGTTAGAACGAAAGCCCTATACCAATACCATTCTCACTCTTGATCGCTTAGCCGAACAGGTAGGTATTGCACCCAGAATGCTTTCCACAGTAATCAACCGGCAGTTCAATTGTAATTTCTACGAGTTTATTAATGCCTATCGTGTTGACGAAGCCAAAGCTCTGTTACACAACAATCCTAACCAGACAATAATGGAAATCATGCACGACGCTGGCTTTAACTCAAAAGCCACATTTAACACATTTTTCAAGAAAATCGTCGGCCAAACGCCGTCTGAATATCGGCAGACGTTCAGCAATAGCAGCGCAACACCTACTGACGCCCCCAAATAAGGCGCTTAGACTACGCAAACCACCGCGTTTTAGTCAAAAAACCTCAAGAATTTGGTGCTAAATATTTGTAATTAGACAAAGCATCAAGTAATCTGCGACGCGGAATGAGGGTGGTATATAAACATAGGCCTCGTTCGTCCATTTTGTACAAAGCCGTCAAATTTCAAATTGGACAAGCGTTAAAATCAATGAAAAATAGTCGTACAAAAACCACCATTCGCCGTATAGCACTTCCTTCAAAGCCACAGTTCAAAAGTATCTTTGTGCGCCTGCTTATTGTGTTTTCCGGACTAGCCAGCACGCAGATTTATGCGGCTACCACAGACCTAGTTCTCGCCACCTCAACCGACTCGGAAAAAACAACTGGGCGGCACTACACAGTAACGCGCTACACTGACACATCGTGTTCAAAGCCTAAGAAGAACTCGAAGCTACTGCGCAAGAAGTTCGCTAAGGATACACACGAGTTCGCGCCAATCAAAATAGCGACCGGCGAGCTCTTCGTCTTTCAGGTTAACTATGAAGAGAAAAGGCGCGACAGCGAACGACTTTGCGCCGCTTCATTGGGGTTCACCCCACAAGAAGGCCGTTTATATCGAGCCGAGTACCAAGTATCCGGGCAAGTTTCACGGTGTGAAATCGCTGTTTACGATATCACTGAAGAAAAGCAGTTAGTAGAAGCGGATGTTAAGCCAGAATACAGCTGTGCAAAAAGAGGAAAAAATGGCAATAAGAATGGCGTGCCATCTCATAGTTTTATCGAGCGCTTTTAGTTAACCGCTGACGTAATTCTGGCGAAACTGGAATCGACAACCTTTAATAGCACTAAACTATTTCAGAAACGCCTTGATCAATGGTCTTCGCACCATGTTCTATTCTGCGACACCGTGCTACAACAAATTTAGCCATTCCTTCTAATAGCGTCGCGGCGTTGCAATGAGCGCGCCGACAAGCGCGCTCATTCAATATATCAGCATATAAGGTGCTTGATACTAGAGAGGAACAACCTTATTAGCGCACGGCCCTTTTTGCCCTTCACCTACCTCATACTCAACAGCCTGACCATCATTCAGAGTCGCATAGCCACCGCCACTTTGAATTTCGGAGTGGTGAACAAAAAGGTCTTTACCACCATCCTCTGGGGTGATGAAACCAAAACCTTTATCTGCATTGAACCACTTAACGGTACCTTTACTCATTTTATTTACTCAGTTTATTTGTAGGTGAAATTTATTTATTTTACTTTCGAATTCACCAGTTCGAAAATAAATCGATAACTTAAAAAAACAGATACACACACAAGGCTTCTCAAACGAACTGACTATTTTAGAGGCGTCTTCACCACCCTGCTGGCAATCATATTTTTTGACTATATATAAGTCATATTCTATGAAAACAAATGCGCATGCCGCCAATAGTACCCCAATTGAGAGGAAAAACGCATATACCCCGCGTTTTTAGTCCTCTTTTTTGTCGACGCCTATAAGGCCATCAAGTTAAAACTTCGCTTAATATCGATGTAGTGCCAAGTAAACAAGGGCGCTGTCTCGGTAATTTCACACGCAACTGTTCATCACTTGGTTCTGTATTTCCTGACAGCCAAGCAGTGAGAGCCGCTAATTTATCAGGACCTTTTTGACATGCGTGTTTTATCGGCACTCGAAAATTGAGCTAGTAACTCTAAGAGGTTTTTTGATTGGCCGAGCCTTCTCATGTAGCATGAAAATGAAGTTAACGATTAACGGAAGATCGCATGCGGTTAAGAGCAAATCCAGTCTACATTCTCATTTTCACACTTCTCGCTATCTCATCAACTATATCATTTGCACAAGATGCTGACGACGAACAGCTCGAAGAAGTCATAGTAACAGGCGCAGTGCGTACTGGTGGTGCGCAAGATATTTCGTACGCGCGATCCGAAGTGCTGAGCGGTCGTATTCCACACCCAGACAGCATCACGGCCGAAGGGCTACTCAATCAATATGATTTAGCTCTTGCACCAAAGGGCTCATGCCAACAACTATTTTGTATTTTTGGAGAAGTGGTCCGCTCTAATTTGGTTAGCAAACCAAGCGATGAATACCTTGCTGGGCTTTCGTTCGCAACCAATATCGATGGCGAAAAGTGGCAGCGAAAAGCATCTAACATCGTTGTTGTAGTTGATAAATCTGGCTCAATGTCCGGCCGACCATTGGATTTGGTAAAAGAAAGTTTAAACAGCCTTGTTGGCGAGCTGGGGCCGAACGATTCCCTGAGCATCGTTCTCTATGGAGACCGAGCACATCTATACCTGCCCCCACATAAACTCGAAAAAAAACATCGAGATAAAGTTCTCAAAGCGATCCATGCGATCGAAAGTTCTGGATCCACCAATATGGAACGAGGACTAAAAATCGGCTACAAACTTGCCACAGAACTTAAATCTGAGTCAAACAATCAAACAAGAGTCATCTTATTTACCGATGAACGACCCAACGTTGGCGCTACTCAAGCTGGAAGTTTTATCGCCATGGCAACCGAGGCGTCAAAACAAGGAGTCGGGCTCACCACAATTGGGGTTGGAGTGCAATTTGATGCAGCATTAGCGCACAGTATCGGTAGCGCTCGAGGCGGAAACCTCTTTTACGTAAGCGACGAGGAATCGGCAAAAACGATATTCGCTGAGGAGCTTGATTTCATGATAAGTGAACTCGCACATGATCTTCGCTTTGTCGTTCGGCCCCACCCAGGTTTAAGACTTACCGGCGTCTATGGCGTACCTGGAGACATATTAAATTGGGGCGACAATGGCAGTGTCGAATTCACTGTGCCGACTGTATTTCTCAGTACTCGCGGAGGCGGGATTTACACTACTCTTGCGCGCAGCCTATCGAGCAACAACTTACCATCACCAGACCTCGGTCAAGGGGAGCCAATTGTTGATGTCGAGATTAGTTACGCGCCAATTAACGGTGAACGCCAGACTGACAAAATACAAGTATCTGAGCTGGGCACACAATCACCAGATACCATCAATCAAGTTTCAATATTGCTGGATCAGTTTATTGGCCTCAAAGCAGCCATGACTGAGCATCATATACACAATGATCAAGAAAACGCCTATCAAATAATCAATCGCTTGAATCAACGACTGCAACAAATTGATTCAAAAGAACTCAAAAAAAGTCTCGCTCAAGAAGCAACGTTGGTAGCAAAGCTAACTGAAAAACTAGCGTACCTATCTGGCCACACATCTGAGGTCACATCGTCCAGCGAATCGAAGCTTTGGGGAATTTGGAAGGTCATATCAAGACGTGGAAAATTTAATTACGAACGTGTCAAAAGGAATCATTTTTTCGTCTTCAGCCCAGACAATCAATTATTGATGGTAACCAAGGATCAACTGGCTGAACTGGATTGGGATAGCGCTTCTTCATTTGTTCCAACAAAGGCAAAGCTCGTGTTTGAAGAAGATTATTTATCGTATCGTTATAAAATTAAAGATGACACGTTAATCATCAGCAACCGCGTTAAAGGTACGCGAGCTAGAATAAAGTTGAAACACTACGGAGACTTTACCAGTAGCGTACCGATTGATTCGGCGCAATCTCAATAGTTAATCAAGAATATGTAGAGTGTTGGCTAACTCATTTTTATCATCTGGCAGGTTTGGAAGGTGCTCTTGGAGTAATTTACCAGACCGTAATACACCATTGCGTAAGCCCTCTTCTGGCTTATCGGCCTTCAATGAGGCAATAACTGTATCGCGCAACTCGCAGTAATCGTCAATTGATAGTATTTCGTTGACTGCATCATCGCCGATCACATGCACCATGCGCTCATACAGGGACACGTAAATAACAATGCCACTTGAGCCCTGAGTTTTGCGAACCTTGAGTTGTTGAAAGCTACTACGCGCTCGGAGCTCTACTTCCTCTCGCATTTCCTGTTTTGAAATCAAAGGCAAACGCAAAACAGGAAAACGACTGGCCAACGTTATGCCGATTAGAAAACTGACAATCAGAAAGAGGATAACGACTGGAAGCAATGCACCACTGGATGCTGAACCACCCCAAGCGTTCGTTGAAGAGAACGTTTGTAACGCGCCCCAACAAAAAAACAAAGCAAACAACGCGAAGATAAAACCGAACAAACCTTCTGCGCGATCGTAACGCCCCGAGACACTGGCCACCACGGGCACAATCTCAGCTGAAGTCATTGCTTCTGCTTCGCCCACTGCTGACTCAACGGACGAAACTTCCTGGGCGGTCAGTAGTTCTGACGCTCTTTTCATAAATATCACCATGACCCTGTTGCCCCGCCACCACCGCCAAAGCCACCACCAAAACCACCTCCACTGCCGCTGCCTGGAAGCAAGCTTATAATTCGAAACGCAAAGAGAATAAGAATACCGGTAGCCACGATCAAAGCCCATGCCCAACCATCCCGGCCAGACCGAAATAGACTTACTATCAACATAACCAAAAACAACGCCGCACCGATGATCGCGGGCCAAAACCACACAGGGGGGCTTGGCTTGGGTAGCGCTAGGCCACGCGCCATCGCATCAAGCCCTCTTACGCCGTCTAAAATTCCGTTAGCATAATCACCGCGCTTAAATGCAGGCACAATCAATTCATCCATAATGAGTTTAGCTTGTGCATCATGCTGCCCCTTCCAATCCGCACCTAACTCTATTCGTGCTTTACGATCACCTCTCGAGATAAGTAACAGAACACCGTAATTTCTATCTTTCCAACCGATACCCCAGCGATCAAATAGGCTTCTGGTATACCGCTCAATGCCACCGCTTGTTGCGCCGTAATGAGTCAAATTCGGAATTGTCACAACAAATAGAGGCACGCGCTCCTGTTCTAATAATAGGCTCGCTATTGCATCGACTTTTGGACCCGTCAGCTCATCAATCAGGCCGGCCTCGTCAACGTAGAAGTGCTCGGACTCAGGCTTATTAGGAAACGTAACCCCATAAACACTGATAGACGTGATGAACAACATCATTGAAATCAATTTTATTAGTAAATGTTTATTCATGAGCTCAGGACGTTGATTGTGGTGAACGTTGAAATTGATGTTCTTGTTAGCGCTAAACGAAATCAATAAAGCTCACGGGGCTCTAATTTTCATTCAGTATTTTATGTGAATATATACCGGTTTTATTTAGAAGAGCGATCGGCATATGAGCCTCGCAAGTACTCATCCAAGGTGCGAACACCCCAACCTGAATAACCTTTGGGAACCGTAGGCCGATCTTCTTCGTAAAAATCCACCCCGGCAATGTCAAAGTGCGCCCATATTTGATCTTCGGCCACAAAGGAACCGATAAACGCAGCGCCAACGCTGGCGCCCGGGCTACCTACACCGCCATTTACGATATCGGCGTATTTAGATTCAATTTGTTTAAAGTGCGAATCATCTAAGGGCAAACGCCAAACACCTTCACCCGCGTTTTTAGAGGCCTCAGATAACGCTTTTACGATTTCGTCATGACGCGCAAAAATACCCGCATACTCATCGCCCAAAGCGCGGCCAACCGAGCCAGTAAGCGTTGCCACATTAATTAAAACACTCGGCGAATAGGTTTCTTGGGCGTAATGCATGGCGTCGGACAAAACGAGCCGGCCCTCTGCATCGGTTGACGAAATTTCTATGGTTTTTCCAGACATCGAAGTCAGCACATCACCTGGCCGACTTGCCGTACCCGAAGGCATGTTTTCCGCCAACGCTGCAATGGAAACCACATTGACAGGTGCCTGCCTGCGAGCGGCGGCTAGTACTGTAGCACTGACCACCGAAGCACCACCCAAGTCACCTTTCATCATCCACATATTCTTATTAGGCTTAATCGAGATGCCACCGGTATCGAATGTAATTCCTTTACCCACTAGCACAACAGGCGCTTCCTCACCGCCGGCTAAATACTCCAACATCAATAAGCGAGGCGGGCGTGACGAACCCTTACCTACCCCCCAAAGAGCGCCCATGTTAAGACGCTGTATATCTCTCTCATTCAAGACCTTGACCGTAAGGTTTTTAATCTTTGCAGCCTCCTTCTCAATACGTGCAACGAAGCTTTGAGGGTAAATGACATTGGCGGGTTCCGAGCTCATATCGCGCGCTAAGAACACGCTTCTCGCAAGGTGAGATAGGTCATCGCTAAATTGATTTTCAGAGCCATCGTTACTTAACAAGTGAATGGTCGGTGGCGTGCTTTCATCAACCGGCTCTGTTTTGTATCGATCAAATCGGTAACTACGAAGCTGATAACCAAATGCAACGCGGGCGGCATTAGCACCCTCTCCAACATTCTCAGCTGGCCACAAAATTTGCACCACGCCACCTTTCAATTCTGAATGCAAGGACGCGGCTATACCGCCAAAATCTTCAGCCATGACCCGACTGACTGTTTCCTTACCCAACCCGATCAAATCAATCCGAGAGTAAGGCGCAACCCCTAGTAAGGTTAACTTAGACTTAGCTTCGCCAATAAACTCCGCTTCAGTCATGGCATTCTTAATCGCACTATTAGTGAGTTTGTTTACTTGCTCTGCAAGCCCTGATAACGATTCGCCCTCGAAAACAGGCACGACAATGCGGCCGCTCTCTGGCACGCTGAATGCTTCAAACTCAAAGCGTTGTTCGGCGTTTGTGGCAGCAACAAACCCGAAAAAGACAAGCAATAACGTTATTAGCTTCATGATGGACTCAACCTTGGTTCTCATTAATAGTTAAGCGATTCTATCCTAGAAAAGACCAATACAAGAAATACTCGACTATCGCTTTCCTAACTTATCGAGTAAGTAATGGAAGCTTGGTTAACCTCAACTTGCAGAGAGAAGCTGGCTCGACGTTCACTCGAACCGGCGGCAAAGTTATCGAGTGCGACTCGTTTTACATTATTTCAACGCTAGAACGGTGCAGTTATCATTAATATCTGAGGTATTTACGCTGCCCCAAATTATTCTTCAAAAAGAGGGTCGAGTAACGCAGTCCATTGCTCAACTGGAGACTTAAAATTCACCGGAAGATCGTCTGCATTATTAATAAATACAGTGGGCGTTGCCCATACTGCACGCGTGGCTGCGTAACGAATGGGGGTGCGAGCCGCTATATACACGTCGTGATCATCCAGCAACTCAAGTAATTTCTCTCTGGGCATACCACAGTGGTCTAGAGCAAAGTCGGCCGCTAGTTGACGCTGATCTTCTAGCGTCTTGTGCCGAAACACATCATTCATATATTGATCTTGCCGAGCAAACAAGTAAGTTGCAAAATCGAAGAAACGTTGAGCGTCACCCTGAGCAACCGCCATCAAAGCCAAACTCATGGTCCAGGCCTGATGGTGGTTACTAATTGTAATCAAATGAGCCGTAGCGTTAAGCGAATGCTTCTCATAGCGCCGGAGTATTTCGAGAAGAGTTGGCCAATACTGCTTTGAGTGCGGACATTGAATGTCAAAAAAAACATCCAAGGTAACCTCGGCATTAGCTGCACCAAGTGTAAAACCGCTGGGTCTGTGAGGGATTGGTATGGCCATAGTGCGTTGCTTAATGTCGTTGGATCCACAGAAATATAACATTGACTA
>CALKRK010000057.1 GCA_937989675.1 uncultured Arenicella sp.
GCTCACAAAAGCCTAAAAAACCTAGCCGTCAATCGTTGATGTCGCTTGACGATTATCAGGCCAAACGGCAGCGGGGTGAGCGGTGAGCAATGCATACGCGGTGGCAGGTGTAACGGTGGTGCTGCAAGGCGTTATCGGGCAGGGCTTAGCCGACGACGATGTAACAACGGCTATCGGCGCGGCACCTTCTGTGCGCGCGGTTCCGCCAGATACCATTAATGGCGACACAGGGGTCAACGTGTTTTTCTATCAAGCGACACCCAACTTAGCTTGGCGCAACGAATGTTTGCCGTCACGAAATGTACGAGCGGAACGCATTGCAAATCAGCCTTTGGCACTGGATCTACATTATTTGGTAAGCGCTCATTCTGATAACGACTTGTTTTCAGAAATTCTACTTGGCTCAGCTATGCACACTCTGCACGAGAATACGGTGTTTAGCCGAGGCGAAGTGCAGAGCTTGCTGGCAACCGCTAGTTCGGATGCTGTGCGTAATGCGCTGACAGGCTCGGGCCTGGAAAATCAAATGGAACTGGTGAAGGTGACACCGGAGTATTTGTCTAACGAGGATATGTCAAAACTGTGGTCCGCTGTACAGTCAAACTATCGCGCAAGTGCGGCTTATAAGGTGACCGTTGTACTGATCGAAGCCGACGAAGCTACTCGCTCGCCGTTACCGGTATTGACTCGTAATATTGATGCTCAACCAAGCTTGATTCCGCCAACGCCTACTTTGCAAACCCTAGAGCACACTAATCAACAGACCGTAGGTCGGCTTGGTGAGCTTGTCACGCTACAAGGTTACCACCTAGTTGATGGCACTAATGTCAGGGTGCAATTACGAATGCCAAGTGAAGAGTTGGTTGGCGAATTTCCATTAGTCGGTGTGCCCTCAAATGAACGAATTCAATTTAATCTGCCAGTTGACGCTACGCTGTGGCGAAGTGGCGTTTATCAAGTCAGTGTACTAATGGATGACTCCGATGGCGAGCCGATAGAGTCTAATCGTTTGTCGCTGACCATAGCACCGTCATTCAGTAATTTTAGTGCGGTGCGCAATGGCGACGACAGTGTCAGCGTTAGCATTACGGTGACACCAGAAGTGCATGACAATCAATCTGTGTCTCTGGTGCTGGGTGCATCGCAACAACTTGTTGAGATTTTCAGCGGTCAATCTGATTCGATTGATTTTGAGTTTGCTGAGTTGGTGGCGGGAAACCACTGGGCGCGTGTTCGAGTAGATGGAATAGACAGTATATTAATCGATCGCGATGAAACCCCACCGCAGTTCGATGTCAGTCAGCGAGTCATGGTGCCATGAATACTGCCTTGAACACGGACACAGATCATCAGTCTTGGGCGCTAGACAACCAAGCTTTTCTAGTGAGCCGGTGGCGTGCTGTACAGCGTGCAATCGAATCGGAAAATGAACAGATTGACTTTTCTGAGAGTGACCTATTAGCTGAGTCAATGTCGAGACCTCCGGCGCTCGTGTCTCTTGCAACGATATTTTCGCTGTCAGACTTTGAGCAATTTATCGTGCTTGTGTGTGCAGGAGTAGAGTTGGATGGTGCGTTGGCTCGCACCATTAGGAAGACGCCATTTTCAAGGCCATGTTTTGAACTGATGTTAGGCCTCTTTACTAACGGTCATTTAAGCGCCATAACGCCAGCAGGCCCGTTACGTGATTGGCGCATTATTGAGCTGGAAAAAAACGAAACTCTTATTAGTTGCCCGCTTTGTCTTGATGAACGAATTCTGCATTATTTATCTGGAATTTCATACGGTGATGCGCGTTTAAAGGGTTTGGTGAAACCTTGTTCTCCGTCAACCGCATTAGCGCCTTCTTTGAGTTCATGTGCAGAACAGCTTGTCGCGCAATGGACCATAAAAGAGCGTTCAAATCAGCCTTTGTTAGTGCAGCTCTGCGGCCAACGAACCGCGGACGTGAAACAAGTTGCGAAACGCGCAATTGAAAGTCTAAGCTTGATGCCCTGCATATTGTACGCGCAGGATATCCCGAAGGAGCAAACGGAGAGAGAGGCGCTATCGGTGTTGTGGCAACGTGAGGCTTTGTTGGATAGTTCTGCACTGATTATTGTTGCAACTAGAGAAACACAAGAGCGCGTTACTCGCTTGGTGAAAAGTATCCTTACGCCTTGTGTTGTGCTTAGTCGAGAACCTATTGAGTTTGGTAACCGCAGTGTGGGTCGAATTGATGTGCCCGTTTCGAGCTCTGCAGAACAGTTGGGCCTGTGGCGTGCGCTATTGAGTGACGCTGCTCAAAATATGGATGGCTTGTTGAGCAAGATAGTCAGCCAATTTAGCTTTTCTGCTGAGGAGATTAACGATCTTAGCCAGCACGCTTTGGCCAGCGATGAGTCAGACTTTGCTACACCGTTGTGGCAGCAATGTCGCTCGACTTCTCGCAAGCGGCTTGAGAATTTGGCTGAAAGAATTGACAGCGATCATCAATGGGGCGACCTAGTATTACCTGAGGCGCAAAAACAAACCCTATATGAGTTAGCCGCCTATGCTCGACAACGTCACCGTGTTTACAGTGACTGGCAGCTTGGCGCTAAATCTAAGCGCGGGCAGGGAGGCAGTTGTTTGTTCCATGGACCAAGTGGCACTGGCAAAACCATGGCGGCCAGTGTAGTGGCCAATGAGTTGCAACTAGATTTGTACCGAATAGACCTGAGTCAGTTAGTCAACAAATACATTGGGGAAACTGAAAAAAACATTGCCCGCGTGTTTGATGTGGCGGAAAACAGCGGCGCGATATTATTGTTTGACGAAGCCGATTCTTTGTTTGCCAAGCGAACCGAAGTGAAAACGAGTAATGATCGCAACGCCAATATGGGGACGAGCTATTTGCTGCAGCGCATGGAAAGTTACTCAGGCATCGCCATTCTCACCACAAATTTAAAAAAGGAAATTGATAATGCTTTTATGCGTCGGATTCGTTTTGCGACCCAGTTTCCGTTTCCAGATCAAGCAACACGCCAACGAATTTGGGAGAAAGTATTTCCGCCAGAAGTTCCGGTTGCTCAAATAGATTTCGTCAAGCTAGCCAGCCTAGACATTGCTGGTGGGAACATCCGGAACGTTGCCATAAATGCAGCTTTTTACGCAGCCGAGGAAAACGGCTCGCTTAGTATGGCCCACTTAGCTAAAGCCGCTCGCCGCGAATACAGTAAGTTGGAGAAACCCATTCGAGAAAGTGACTTGCGAGGCTGGGCATGAGTTCAAAAACAGTTAATGTGCAGATTGAGAAGTTAGTTATTGATGGCTTGGGAGATATTAACCATCATCGTGTCGGTGCTGTGATTCAGAAGGAATTGGTTAGGCTTCTCGGCAGTCAAAACCTTTCAGGCTCACTAACACAATCGGCCTTCATCAAAGCAATTGATGCTAAGCCAATTGTTAAGGCAAGCAATGAAAGGCGCTTAGGGCTTCGGATAGCCAATTCAGTTTATCGAGGAATCAATCGATGAACACCTTAGCCCAGAGCATCAAGAAAAGTAAAACCATGCCAAGCTCAAGTATGTTGGCGCAACGCAAGTGTGCGTGTGCTGGTGCTTCCAAATTAGCCGGCCAGTGTTCGAAGTGTGAAAATGAGAAGTTGGTCGAAGGCAATAAGTCTTCGATACAAGCAAAGTTAAACATCGGGCCGTCGAATGATAAATACGAACAAGAAGCGGATCGAATGGCTGATGAAGTAATGAGCATGCCGGAGCCGATGCTTCAACATCAGCTGAAATCGGGTGAAGAAAAGGGAGTCGTTCAAAGGAAACCTATAGCGAGCGAAATAACACCATTAGTACAACGACAAGAGCCGGACTCTAATACGAAATCAAACCCAGACACTAAGGCGAAATCAAATGAAGAGAAAACCAAAGAAGCCTTGAAGAAAACTGCTGAGGCTTTTTTGAAAACAGAGCCGGGTAAAGCGATTGTTAAGAACGGTAAAGAGGTTGTAAAAAACCTGCCGGGCACCGTGATTACCGGAACCGCTGCCGTTGGCGCAATCACAACTCTTATTGCTACCAACAAGAAGCTTCCTATCCAAGCACCGGCCATTCCACTCGATATATTGCATCCCGGCTTGTCAATGAATATCACGGTCGAAGGACCGCTTCGCGCTCCAACGAAGGCGATGATCAGCTTTTCTGGTAAATTTGGTTTGCCTCAGCGTCAAACGCGTCGAGAGCCTGTTAAGACTGAATCGGAGAAGCAGCGTGAAGAGAACGCTCGCATGCAACGTGAACAGTTCGAGTTTAGAGAATCGTTGAAAACACCCGAAGAGAAGGCGCGCGACAACCAACTGATGGTGGACCAACTATCAAAGCGCATGGTTATCCCGGGTCTTAAACTTCAGGAAGATGTTTCCTCTGTTGAAAAGAAGAAAGAAGATACGGCCGTTCAGCGCAAGGCTACCAGCAATTCCGCAGAGGTCGGTACAGATACATCTGTAGTTGACGAGGTGGTGCGATCTCCCGGCCAACCGCTTGATACAACTACTCGTGGTTTTATGGAGCAGCGGTTTGGCTATGATTTTAGTCAGGTGAGGATTCATGCGGATGATAGGGCGGCCTCTTCAGCACAGTTTTTAAACGCACGTGCTTATACCGTGGGCCAGGACATTGTGTTTGGTTCTGCACAGTATTCACCGAGTACCCACGCGGGCAAGCTTCTCTTGGCACACGAACTTACTCATACGGTTCAACAGTCGCAATCCGCTTCTCGTTTTCGTGACCCGACGGTTCAACGTAAAGGCCCCAAGATTGATGAGAAGGACAAAGAGACTGACTTACGAAAGTCGGCATGGAATCCTTTTTTTGTGCATCACGATTTTAAAAGTGGCACTGAGAAAGAGAGAGACATAATTCTGGAAGCCATGGCAAACGAAAACGGTCGGGAATTCGCTAAAAGCTTTGAGGAATTTGCGTTGAGCCCTGATTCGTCTCCACACCAAATCATCCAGAACGATAAAAATGGGCCTACTTCCTTTTGGTCGCACGAAGCAATTGAAGAGCGTGGGTTTATTCTCAAACGTAATTTGGCGGGCGCACGCGGGACTAGATGGGAGCATTGGGTGCACCCCAAATCCACTTACCTTATTTTTAACCGATTTGAACCAGGTCCGAAAAAAGGTGTTCACAAGCCTCCGAAGCCGCTGACTTGTGTCGACCCTTCTGCAGACCTAGAAAGCATTTTCGGCGCTAGTTTGGGCTGTGTGGAAACTGACGCAGGGCCACCAGATTCCGAGTCCGTGGGTCTAGCTTGTTTGTATGAAAATCGAGCCATTGAATTCAGTGATTTTGAGTCTGAAACAACGACGTATTTTGTTATCGACAATAGTCAGTTCGACGGTTTCTTTTATAAGGAACTTGCCGAGTGCGGCCAGGAAGACCAACTAGGTTTTGAAATAGGGCTTTTTGGCACCGACAACGCTGCTGACATATTTCCATCTCTAAATGATGATGAAAATGAGACAAAAGAAAATTAATTAAACGAAAAATTGATTAGCCAAAAATGAAAGGAGCAAAACTATGAATGCCTTAACGCAGCGTGCTAATGGAAAGCCAGCGGCGTCTTCTAATAGTTGCCAACCGCTGTTTGTGCAGCGTAAGTGTGGCTGCGGTGCTCCATCAAAATTAACGGGTCAGTGTGCTGACTGTGAAGGCAAAGAACTGACCGGCGTACAGCCTAAGTTACAAGTTGGCCCAGTGAACGACGTTTATGAACAAGAAGCTGACCGCATTGCCGATGCGGTGATGCGTGCTCCAGCAAATCAATCGGCGCACTCTGAATTCTCGCAACCTCCCAAAGTTCAGCGCATGACAAGTGGCGTATCGAACCCGCAGGCAAATTCAAACACGGATTTGGTTAGTGTTGTGACGAAATCCGGTGGCAAGCCGATGGACCAGGCAACAAGTTCGTTTATGGAAGAACGCTTTGGTCAGGATTTTTCCCACGTACGAATTCACACCAACCATGCCGCAGCGCAATCAGCGCGTTCAATCAACGCCAGGGCTTACACAGCCGGGCAACATGTTGTGATGGCCGAAAATCAATATGCACCTAACTCGTTTGAAGGCAAAAAGCTTTTAGCGCACGAATTGACTCACACAATCCAGCAACGAGGAACGGTTGCGAATACCGTCCAGCGGGTCGGCTTTTTTGAAGGTGTTGCGCGTTTCTTTGGTGGTGGCACCTTTGAGTTGGATGAACTAAACGAGTATCTCAACCTACTAACAACGCAAAACAAGATTGAAGACAACTACGATTCTGACAATAAAGCACGTGCCGTTGTACTGGCCTGGAAAGGCGATAAGACGCTATTTAATTTGACTGTCGACATTAAGAGACTCCTAATTTTAGAAATGCTTTCAGGCTTCACTGGCGACGATGATGAGCAAGCGATTATCGACTTATTACGGGATGCCACGACACAGGAAATACGCAACATTGTTGACCCCGATAAAGGCCTATATTTTACCGATATTGCAGATGATATTCATGGTTCTGAGTACCAGGACTTTTTGACAACATTGGAAGCCAAACTAAAGGGTGAAGCGGACATCAAATCGGTTAGAGAAGCTGATGATGGCAGCGTAGCGTGCACCTTTGAAAAAACGTTGGAAATCATTGACGCTGAAAATACCGCTGAACGAATATTGAACCCTGCAATTCAAAAGTTGGCCACACATGTTAACGGAGTTGCTGCAGGCGGTGCTGGAGTTAAAGAGACCGCAGAGGCTGTGGATTGTTATTTTCAGGGTGCTCAATTGGCGCAGATGAGAGTCATTCTGGCAAGGCTTCGCAGTACGCAGGCAAATTTGAGAAACCATGACTACATGTGCCTAAACCATGGCTCAAATAATCCTTGGGCGACAAGCGCATGCAGTTCTTCCTCTGAGAACTCCGTAACGGTAGCTGCCGTGCCGAGAAATTTAACTCGGCCTACAGCCTTGTGCCCCAAGTTTTTTAGCAATGACAGAATTGAAAAAGCTCAGACAATCATTCATGAATCGGCACACCGTGCTCGAGCAATACCGCCCGCTAATACGGCTGAGATCTACCCAACGCGGTGTCATGAGATCTCTTTAAATAGAGCCCTCGTTAATGCGGAATCCTATGCCTTGTTAGCAAAGAAATTAGGTGCCTGATGTTAGTGCTTTCATTGTCCGAGTTTAACTTTAGATCATCCGAGTCAGATTGCTCATCGCAATCGCCGATAAATTATTCTGGTGACGAAAAAAGGGCGCGACTACAAACAAAACGGATTGATACAGCAATATGACTACGCATCCAAATACTCCCAAGCTCGTGAAAGGTGGATTAGTCCTCCTTGAGCCCGAGACCGTGCAGGTAAAAGAGGTAATTGTTTTGCAATACAACCCGGAAACAATGACGCGGAGTTTTCAGATTCAAGGCGCGGATGGTGGCGATGGTGATCGCTCACAAGCCCTGCGTTTGAAAGGCCCGCCGGTGGAAAGTTACAAGTT
>CALKRK010000058.1 GCA_937989675.1 uncultured Arenicella sp.
GGTGGCGCGGGGTGCATCGCCTCTGTCACTAAATAGGGCATAGTTTGCGCAGATGCCTTACTATGTTCATGTGTTTCATCAGCAACAGCGAGATTAGCCAAGCCACATACAGAACCAGTGACCAATACACTTATTAAGAATTTCTTCACCACACTACTCCTCGTATTAATTAATCAAATTCGACCAGTTCAATAATGCCTTCTCTTCGCGGATCTACGCCACCAAGCAAATCACCATCCGCTTGTTTGAAAATGACGCTTAGGCCCGAATTTTCACCAGCGCTTTCGTGAACATTAAAACCCGCAGCTCTTAGACCATCGATCAGTTGCGTGCTGGCCCGATCTTTCTCAATCCTTACCTTATCTCCACGCGCCACTAAATTCGGCAACTCCACCGCTTGTTGTGGGCTTAAGCCCCAATCGAGCACACCGACCAAGGTTTTAGCGGTATAGGCGATGATTGAGTTACCACCAGGAGAGCCACTTGCCATCAAAAACTCACCATCTTTATCAAGCACTATGGTTGGTGACATAGACGAGCGTGGCCGTTTGCTCGGCTCTACTCGATTGGCCATAGGTCGCCCCTTTGAGTCGACAGGCTGAAAAGAAAAATCCGTTAGTTGATTATTCAGAAACATTCCTCCAGCCATTCGCGTTGAACCGAAAATGCTTTCAACACTCGCCGTCATCGATACGACATCACCCTCAGCGTCGACCACCACAAAGTGGGTGGTACCGGCCATATCATTGGTAGCGTCTTCACCATAGGCCACTTTTTGCGATGGTTCAAACGCCCAAGGGTCGCCGGCACTCGCCGGTTCAGACGCTTGATCCACCGACATCAAAGCAGCACGTTTTTGCAAATAGCTTGGATTCAACATACCCGTCAACGGCACTTCAACAAACGTATTGTCACCGACGAATTGATCACGGTCGGCATAAGCTAAACGTTGCGCCAAGGCAAACTGCACCCAGTTAGCAACGTCATCGGCGCCAGCCTTGCTGAACTGCGGTGCATGTTGCAACAACCCAGCAATGGCGCCCACTGCCACCCAACTTGAGGCAGGTGGTGGGCCGCACAATGTCTTATCACGATATGGCGCGCACAAAGGCGTTCGTCTTTGTGCCTTATAGCTCGCCAAGTCCTCTAAACTCAGACCACCAGCGCGTGGTGCCAACGAGGTCTGCGCAACAATTTGTTTGGCGATCTCGCCCTGGTAAAAGTTATCTGGGTCTTGTGCCAACAGTTCAAGCGTTTTCGCGTACGCCAAGTTTGTTCTCAGTGCGCCAACCGACAAGGGCTCACCAGCCTCAGTAAAAAAATAAGCGTGCGCATCCACAGGGCCTTGGTCTGCTGTATCGGGGATATACTTCCCAAACCGTTCAATCATTCCATGTAATCGCGGCGACACAGGAAACCCGTCAACCGCCAATTGCTTCGCACGTTCAAAGTGCTGACCCCATTTTAATTTGCCGTGATCCTCATGCGCCAGTGCCAACATGGATACCACGCCTGGCACACCCGTCGATAGGCCACTATTCTTAGCGTTAATAAACCCGATGGACTTACCTTCATCATCTAAAAACATGCGTTCCGCCGCGTTAGCGGGAGCCGTTTCTCTGCCATCGTAAACAGACACCGCATTAGTCTGGTTGTCGAAATGCACCATGAACGCACCGCCTGCTAGACCTGAACTTTGTGGTTCAACCAAGCTTAACACCGCCTCAATCGCGATGGCTGCGTCCACTGCTGATCCACCGGCACGTAGTATCTCTGCACCAGCCTTACTCGCATGGGGGTTCGCAGTCACAACCATGCCGATATTTTTCTTCGACAAGTTCTCCGAGCGCTCAACGGTGCTAACGGCGGTGGCCGTGCAAGCCGTAAGAAATGAAAACAGAATCAATGAGATTAGAGTACGCATAATGAGTAAAGACTTGGTTTGATTTTTTATATTGTACTCCTTATCGAGAATTCTGTGTGATCAGCCAAAAAGTTGAGGCGACGAGCACTAAAGTCACGTTACACTTAAGGCATGAACGACAAAAAGAGTAGGGAAAAAGCCGTTCCAAGATCACGGCTTGGCCGGCTTAGCCGGGTCGCAAGAATGGCGGGCGGTGTTGCCGCTGGCATGCTTGGCGAAGGCGCAAGACAACTGAGCCAGGGAAATAAACCTAAGGTAAGTGACCTAGTATTAACGCCGTCAAACGCAAGGCGTGTTGCTAAACAGCTTTCCACCATGCGCGGAGCCGCGATGAAAGTCGGCCAACTGTTATCCATGGAAACCAGTGATTTCCTTCCACCAGAACTGGCCGAAATCTTAGCGCAGTTGCGCGATCGCGCATTTATTATGCCGCGCGCTCAGTTAGAAGCTACTCTGGAGCAGGAATATGGCGAAGGCTGGCTCGATCACTTTAAGAACTTTGATTACAACCCATTAGCCGCAGCATCAATTGGTCAAGTTCATCGTGCTACCACTTTAGATGGCGATGAAATCGTCCTAAAAATTCAATACCCAGGTGTCGCCGAAAGCATTGATAGCGATGTCGATAATATTGCCACCCTGCTTCGGGTAACTAACCTATTACCCAAACACATGGACATCACTGATTTGCTTAAGGATGCTAAAGCACAACTTCACGAGGAAGCGAATTATCTTCAGGAAGCCCAGCATCTTGAGGCATTTTATGAACAACTGGCAGACAGTCAACACTATGTGATTCCGCAGTATTATCCAGATTTTTGTACTAAAACTATCTTAGCGATGGAGTTCGTGCCGGGTCAGCCAATCGAAGCACTCGACGACATCGATCCATCTGATGTAGACCAACTCATGCGTTCGCTTTTCGAGTTAATGTTCAAAGAACTGTTTGAGTTGGGCTTAATGCAAACTGACGCCAACTTTGCGAACTATCAATACCAGCGAGACTCTCGCAAGATAGTACTTTTGGATTTCGGCGCAACTCGATCATTTACTCCCGAGTTCACCGCTGATTACAAACGCTTGCTGCAGGCCGTTACCGCGGATGATGAGAATGCAATCATTGATGCAGCAGACCGGCTTGGCTATAAGGCGAGTAGCGCGTCACAATCGTATCAAGATTTTTTGGTTGAGCTAATGCGCGTCGCACTGGAACCCTTAGCTAAACCGGGGATTTATGACTTCAAGGAGTCTAAGCTTTCGGAACGCCTCGCCGAGCTAACAGATGATGTTTACGGATACAAAGAATTTTGGCAAACTCCGCCAACCGACATCCTTTATTTACACCGCAAAGTCGGGGGTATGTTTATGCTGGCAACTAGGTTAGGCGCTCGGGTGAACGCCCATTCATTATTGGAGCCCTATTTAGACTAAGGTGTTCGCCAGCAACAACTAAAGTAGAAACGCGTCAAAAACCGAAGCGATTAACCGTCATTACCAAGCAACAAGCCTTTCTGACCTTTCTCTAGCTGGTCAAAACCACCCAAAGCTTGCGCGGTGGCAAACTTCTTGTCTGTGCGCGTTATTTGCAAGGTCGCTATTGGGCTACCACTTGGCGTACCTGGCTCATTTAGCAACGCGTCCTCATCTAAAGGATAGACTAATACAGTTGCCCCAACGTCAAGTAATCCTGCTCCATAGTTTAACGACACGCTACCATCGTCATTGAGCTTCATTACACGAATTGGAAATAAGTTCACCAATACGCGTTCTGTTAGTTCTTCAACCCCAAGTGCGAGCAGTTGATCGCCAGCATCGGCTATCTCTATCTCACCACCCTCAGTAACTTTGAGTTGCACCGAAGCGCTGGTATCAAAATCGCTTGTGGCATCGGCAACACCGAGCAGTTTAAGATCAACTTCCATAAGGCCGAGCGTTTTTTCAACATCACCGCGAACCTGTTCGTAAGTGTCGAACGCAGTAATATCGGCGGTCAAAATATAATCCAAACCCACTTGGCTAAACTCTTCGCCAACGTACGATTTATCGTAGTAACCCTGAACATTCAGCCCTTGATCTGTAAGCCTAGCGGTTAATTCTTCATTAGTAAGAATACTGAACTTTCGAGTTTCCTTTAACGCCGTTAGCAAGCCATCACTCAATGCTTGAGCCACGTCTTGTTCAGTTTTCAATTTGCTTTGTGATTTAGCGCTGACCGTAATATCAGCCACCGCGATCGTAGCAACGGTTTGTGCCTTCGCTGCACCGCCCATTGCGAAAAACAACACCAACCCTAAAACTAAATTTTTCATAATTCTTACCAACCAAGATTAATTATTAATATCCAACCCTGTGCCGTCATAGAAGCATCAACCCAACACTTCATCCAACCAAAGCGACAACCCAGCGCGAATATACCATTGAGACTATTACAATGCATCCTCACGAAAGAGGATTCATAGACAGTTGCCTGACATAGTTAGGGGAAACGTCAATAAAGCATTGAATTTGTAACATTTTTTTACAGCATCACCTTGGTTATATGACCAGCTTACCGGCATAAACCTGACTAAAAAATTGAAACATCGAGAGTGACTGTGCTATACCTTTGATTACTTGGGGGGGCAAAAAGAAGTGTATAAGCAATTATTGCTAACGTAGATTCACCAACCAAAATAAATGGTGAAGTACAAAAACGGTTAAATTTGCCCTAAATTTTGGTCGTTTTACCTAGCTTGATGAGCCGTCACTCTTGTGGCGATTCAATTAAGCAAAGGTCGATGGGGGTTAGTGTGACCCTCTGAACGCGGCCTAACACGTTGCATCTTAGGAGCTTCCTATCGTTCAAACTAGGGGTCGGTCGTCGTATGTTTCCCTTCATAAGTACTTCTGCCTTGATCACCAGTTTCGCCAAATAGGCACCTGAGAAAACACGCCTTTATTGCTTAGTGTGTGGAGCGACGCAAACTGTAGGGCTATATCATGGATATAAAGCAACTCGTTGCTATAAGTAGGCACGTGCGAACTAAGTGCCACCTCGTTTCAATTTTATTAACTGTTTTACTATTGAGTAGCAATTCCGTGTTTGCTGACTCAGTCTCCCGTCAACCGCAATTTATCAGTATCGGTACCGGTGATGTTTTGGGGGCGTACTACCCGATGGGCGAAGCCATATGTCACATAGCAAATCAAACACGTAAGCAACACGGCATCCGATGCAGTTCCGAGAGTAGCTCCGGTGCAATCAGCAATCTAGAAGCGTTACAGCAAGGGCGGCTTGATCTTGCGTTTGCGTCTCAGGCAAACCAGAGGGCGTCCTATTTCGGCGTCGATGAATTCAGTCAAACCACACCAGATCTAAACGTGCGCTCGGTGATGAGCTTACACAATGAACCTTTCACCATTGTCGCACGAGCCGATTCTGGCATTAATTCCTTTGAGGACCTGCCCGGGCGACGCATCAACATCGGTAACCCTGGCTCGGGGCACCGACAACTCATGACGCAGCTCATGTCACATAAAGGTTGGTCGCATGAGGACTTCACCACCATTACGGAACTAGGATCTGAACATCAAGCCAGAGCCCTGTGCAGCGGCCAGATAGATGCCTTTGTATTTTCCGAGGGTCATCCGTCCGCCTCCATTCTTGAGGCCGTGAACGGTTGCAACGCAAAAATTGTGGGTTTAAACGAAACCTTCATCGATCATTTTGTTAGCTCCAATGCCAGCTACGAGGCAATGTCCATACCTACTATATACAAAGGCATTCAAACTGAGATAGCGACAGTCGGCACCAAAGCTGTGCTAACGGCTTCAAGCCATACACCGCCAGATTTGGTCTATGCAATGGTCAAAGAGGTTGTCGAAAACTTCGAGCAAATAAAATCGATTCACCCAAGTTTTCGAAACCTAAATACAAATGAACTGATCGATCAAAACGCCATGTTGCCGTTGCATGACGGAGCTCGCCGTTACTTTATCGAAGCTGGTTTGATTAACTAACATAGAAAACACGCTAACCGTCACTCTGTTTGGGATAACTCCTCAAACAGAGCGGCATACTCTCGAATCTTACTAGCCGACTTGGCTCGTTGCTCGGAGTTCAAATCGGTCATAAGCGTATTCATCACCGAGTGACTGAGCATAAAGTTATGTTCCCAATCACTTGGCATCATTTCTTTTGGGCTTCGGTCAGAGTCAAACCAAGCTTGCTTAAAACGCCGAATAAAATCAGCTTTGGAATCGCCTCTGCTTGCCAATAGAGCGCTAAAACGTTGATACTGTTCATCATCACTTTTCATATCAAAAGCGAGATAGCTCTTGCGCTCGGCCAGCGCCAGCCTAGCCTGTTTAAGCTGCTCTCGTGATCGCTTGATACCTAACTCGGCAAAGATCGTTTTAAGTGCATCCGCAATATCATCTATTTCATCATCGGCTGTTCGTTTAGCCAACTCTCGCGACTCTTTTGCATACTCCTTTTTGATTTTCTTTAACGCCTGACTAATTTGATCTTCGTCCATCCCAAAGACAACGTTAGCCATCGAATCGATCAAGTCGCTTGCCTCAGAAAGCTCAAAAGGGTCTTCCATAAATAGGGTGAACGTGCGCCAATTACTCTCACTCACCTGACCATCTGACTCAATATTCAGCGCGAGCTTCTCAAGTTCATTACTCAAAATAGGCAGGCGTTCAGATCTGACCCAGCGCGCCGCCATTGCTGCAATTTGATCAATTTGTTGTTCTTGTTGCTCGTTAAACCGCGCGTACGATTTAAACTCTTTAGCAATGTCGCTTTCTAAACTGAGAACCGATCGTTTAATCAAAAACTGGCCGACACCACAAGCGGATAAGGTAAGCAATAAGACAAACATCAAACAGGCGAATTTTAAAGCCGCGCTTTCAGCAATCTGGCGCTTCATTACATTTATCAACAGGCCATACCTATACTTATTGTTTTCGCTGATGCTATCACTAGTGTTTTAAAGCTCCATCAGACTTGTGAAAATTTAATCACATTGCAAAGCCGGGCAGCTCACCTAGCAAAAGAGCGACCTTCAAAGAGGCTACGATGATGCCAAACGCAAGTACTAACCCAGAGGAAAATCGCCACCCGAATCGCGAGATACTCATTAACGCTGGCACCACGAAGAAACTAAATGCAACCAATAATCCCGCCAGACTGATTGCACTGATGAATCCATACGGATAAAAGTAGCTCATCAACGCTGGGGGAATAAACGTGAGCACAACCGCCGCCAACCTACCAGTACGCGTCGCATTTAAACGTAAGCCGTCTCCCAGAAAATGAAAAAGACCAAGGCCAATGCTCAGAAATGAGGTAATGATCGCAAAATGCGAAAACCAGTCCAAGGTCAATTTCAGAGAGGAACCTGCTCCAACACTCTGCAGCGCCGCTACCAAGCTACCGATATTTCCGCCCTGCTGGATAACATTGGCGAACTCCTCACGAGGTAATACACTGAAAGTGGCCGCAACCCAAATGACGTATACCAGCAACACTAGAACACTACCGACAATTAAACTTGTTCTGCTCTTTTGAGGCTGATGCGGATAATGTTTAATCAAACTCGGGACCAAACCCGCGCATGCAAACGCCGTAACGTAAACGGGTAATGCAGCCCAGAGATAAGGTAAGTACCCTAACTGAGCGAACTCCGGCGTTAGCGCCTTAGCCGTTCCAATATCAGCTAAATTCATATTCGCGAGCACGAAGCTAATCACCAAACCAACAATTAGCATAGTGCTGACCCGGCTCACCACGCCGGTTCCACCCCATACAAGCACGCCAACGGTAAGTGCAAAAATAACGCTAAGCCCACCTCTTGAAAACGGTGATTCAATATTAAAAACCGATTCTAAGGAAAAACTTAGAATGCTCGCGCCGGCCGTAACGTAGGCGTACATCAGTATGAACATAATAAACGCTATGCACACATTATTCGCCCAGGCCAACTTAGGCCCAAGCACACCTTTAACAACGGTGTGAAAACTGGCCCCCGGTTGGAATTGTGAATTAACCTCGAGTAAAACCAGGGCCGCTAATACGGTGAGCAAACAGGTTGCCAGCATTCCTAAGACGGCCCAACTAAACCAAACTCCAGCCGACACCACCGGCAGGGCAAACATTCCAGCGCCTATCGCGCCACCAGCCACTAGGGCAATTCCGTGCCAAACCGGCTTAGTATTGTTATTCATGCCACGAGCTTACCTGTTGCGCAGCAAAACTGAAAACGTTTTGGCATGTTGTTGTTAGGTCAAAAATTACATTATAATCAGCTTCCCGATACCCGTATCGGGGTTCTCAGGGCGGGGTGAAAGTCCCCACCGGCGGTAATCTTGGCATTCAAATTGAAATCAGTTTGTATGCGCAGGTAGCCCGCGGGCGCTCTCGACAATTCTTTTGCCGAGAGGACAAGCAGATTCTGGTGTGATTCCAGAGCCGACAGTTATAGTCTGGTTATGAGAATAAGGTAAAGACATCGCCATACCGGCGTATGGCTGACGATATTGATTTCAGCGCTAGCTTATGGCTGCTGATATTGATAAGCGTCTTGCTATGTGTTTTCTACCTTGTTTGCCCTCAATTCAACAAACACTTTGATTTGAGTTAAACATGAACAATTCAACACCCCAAATTGCCAGCCGCAACCGCGTGGCCTTTGTGCAAGCCTGTTGGCATCGAGAAATCGTAGACCAGCTTAGAAACTCTTTCACTTCTGAATTTACAAACTTAAGCGATAAGGTTATCGATTATTACGAGGTGCCAGGTGCATACGAAATTCCACTTCACGCTAAGGTGCTTGCCGAAACTGGCCGCTATGCGGCCGTTGTCGCAGCCGGCCTAGTCGTTGATGGCGGCATCTATCGGCATGATTTTGTCGCGACGAGCGTCATCGATGGACTAATGCGCGCACAACTCGACACCGGTATGCCAGTTTTCTCCGCCGTACTCACCCCACATCACTTTCACGATGGTGCAGAGCACCAGGCTTTTTTCAAAGAGCATTTCGTCGTTAAAGGCAAAGAGGTTGCCCATGCGTGTATTGAAACGCTAGCCGCCTTAAGCAACGTAAGTCAGGTGCGGGCGGCGTAGCGCTATCTATTGAAGTTTTTAACAGCAAAAGTCGTACCTGTATCGAGGATACGGCCGGTCTAAAGAACTTGTCGTATCCACACCTAAGTCAAATTTTTCTTGTGCCGCTGCTCTGAATAAAGCGCATGGCAAAGCGCCCAACACACGGTATGATCACTGGTCAAAACCTATTGGCAAACAGATGGGGCAGCTATGATCAATGACATTATCGGGGCAATCAACAACGTTCTTTGGGGCGAATACAGCGCGCTAGTTTACATGCTAGTTGTCGCCGGCCTTTGGTTCACCATTCGACTGGTTGGCCTGCAGTTTCGCCACTTTAGACATATGTTCGGTCTGATACGAAATAGTACGAGTTCGGATAGTCAAGGTATTAGTTCTTTTCAAGCATTGTGTACCAGCCTATCCGCGCGCGTGGGCACTGGAAATTTGGCGGGAGTTGCAATGGCCATTTCCGTCGGTGGCGCGGGCGCCGTGTTTTGGATGTGGGTCATCGCACTTTTGGGAATGGCTACGGGCTTCGCCGAAAGTTTACTCGCGCAAGTTTATAAGGTTAAAGATAGCCATAAAGAATTCCGTGGAGGCCCAGCCTATTACATTGAGCAAGGCTTAGGCCTGCGTTGGTTGGCCGTTCTATTTTCTATTTGTTTGTTTCTTGGCTATGGCTTGTTTTTTAGCGCCATGCAAGCTAACACCATTACAGACGCGCTGAATAACGCCTACGAAGTGCCAACTCTCTATTCAGGCGTCGTCATTACCATACTCGCAGGTGCCATTGTTATCGGCGGTTTAAGAGCCATCGCACGTTTTGCCGAACTCGTCGTACCCATTATGGGAGTTGTTTATATATTAACGGCGGTTGGCGTTACGCTAATGAACGTAGAATTGGTTCCCGCTATGTTAGCGAACATCATAAGTTCCGCTTTTGGGCTGCAAGAGGCTGGAGCGGGCGCTCTGGGCGCAGCAATAAAAGCCGGCATCCAGCGAGGGCTTTACTCAAATGAGGCCGGTTCTGGTAGTGCACCACATGCAGCTGCCAGCGCATCACCCAACCCTAACCACCCAGCCACTCAGGGCTATATACAGATGTTAGGCGTGTTTTTTGACACCATCATATTGTGCACCTGCACCGCCGTCATTATTCTGCTCGCTGGAGACATTCCAAGTGGCGAGATGACTGGCATTCGGCTCACGCAAGACGCCATGACACAACACATTGGTAGCTACGGTTTGCATTTTGTTTCAGCTGCCATAACGGTTTTCGCGTTCACTTCTGTAGTGGCTAACTACGCTTATGCACAAAGTAATTTGCGCGTCTTTAAGATGGATAACAAAGCTGGAAATGCCGCTTACACATGCGCGTATCTGGCCATGGTTTTGTGGGGTTCAGGCGCAACCTTAGCGGAAGTTTGGGCAGCTGCGGATATGGCGCTTGGTTTAATGACCGTGGTCAATGTGACCGCCTTGGCGCTGTTAACACCCACCATTGTTGCCGTGAGTCGTGACTATTTTTCTAAACATGAAGCGGGCCGCGAGATAAGTTTCAGAAAAAGTGACTGCACGATACAAGGCCGTGTTGAAGACGGAATTTGGGAATAATCACTAGCGGCCAAAAAAAACGATTTAGGCGCATGGGTAACTTGTTTTAACTGCCGCATAAACGGCGCTAGCATCGTTTACCTGTTGCGCATCCAATCGCGTCACTATTCTCGCCACAACATTCTCTAGCTCTACGTCTTCAGGCAAGCAAAAGCCCGCTCTTTCAGTGGCAGGTTGTTCGCGCGAGTTCAGGCGCGTTCTCAATGCGCGCTCCTTAAAAGAAGATCGCTGCGGAGGGCTATCAATCAACGAATCAATAATCGCTTGGTCTGTTAGTAGCGCACCTTGTAAAAAACCCATGATATACGTCTTGCATTCGTTCGATTCTACGGCAACTGAACACGGCGCAAGATTATCGCCTCCTGAACTGTTGGCAATGGCTGTCTGACCAACAGCGGTAAATGCAAAAAAGGTGATTAGACTAGCTTTCATGACGAACCTCCGAAATAGGAAAATGAGATTTTGCTTTGGTGGCGTTTAGTACAAGAATGGCTACCACCGCCGATAATAGAGACCCAATTAGAACCCCAATTTTCACGTTAGTTTGGTAAGACAGTGCTTGCTCTTCAAACGCCAGCGTCCCGATAAACAAACTCATGGTAAAACCGATACCGCAGAGTAATGTAACACCGTAAAATTGACCCCAGGTCGCACGGTCAGGTAGCTTAGCGAAGCCGAGCTTAACCACCATCCAACACACACCAAAGATTCCGATTTGTTTACCAACAAACAACCCTAGTGCAATGCCCAGCGTGACTGAATTAAGTAGTGCATCCATTGTGATACTTTCAATGTTTACTCCAGCATTAGCAAAAGCAAATAGCGGCAATACTAAGAACGACACCCAAGGGTGCAGCGAATGCTCAAGCTTCGGCAAAATGGGTTCACCATAGCTGTTCTTGAGTTTTAAAGGGATAAACCACGCCAGCACAAAGCCAGCCAAAGTGGCGTGCACTCCCGACTTAAGCACGGCGACCCAAACCACCAAACCAATCAGCATATAGGGGACGAGCGTTTTAACGTTAAAGCGGTTGCACAGAAACAAGCCAACGACACCGCTCGCCGCGATCGCCAAGGAAATTGCCGAGAGGTCCTGCGAGTAGAACAAGGCAATAATAATAATCGCGCCGATATCGTCGAAAATAGCCACGCTCAATAAAAAGAGCTTTAGGCTCAAAGGTAAACGCTTTCCATACAAACTAAACACACCGAGCGCAAAAGCTATGTCCGTGGCTGAAGGTATCGCCCAACCTTTGAGTGCCAATTCATCTTGGCCATTAAAGAAAACGTAAACGAGCGCAGGCGCAACAATACCGGCCACCGCGGCAACGCCAGGCAGCACGATTTGCTGCGGCGTAGATAAACTGCCTTGTAGAATCTCACGCTTAATTTCCAAGCCAACAACAAGAAAGAATATCGCCATCAAGCCATCGTTAACCCACAGTAGTAGGGGCTTATTCAGCTCAAGAGGCCCCATGGCAAGAATCACGGGAATATTTAAGAATCCTTCGTATATCTGGTTGATCGGCGAATTGGCCAGCACCATAGCGATGGCTGCCGCACCAACCAGCAAAATACCCGCAAGCAGGTCAGGATTCGAGGTCGCGTTTGGTTTCATTTAAGTGTCCGGTTATGAACACTTAATATAGAGATAATTTCTTCACATAAATTCGAATATAATTTAATTTATATCAGTTTAATTCGAACAAAACTCAATAATGAAACTAAACTTCAAACACCTTCTCTATTTCCATACCGTGGCAATTGAAGGCAGCGTGACACGCGCTGCAGAGAAGCTCAACGTAACGCCACAAACGGTCAGCGGCCAACTCGCTACCTTTGAGAGCCACATAGACTCTCCACTCTTTGAGAGGCGCGGCAAGCAGCTACAGTTAAATGATCTTGGCAAGCTGACCAAGCGATACGCCGATGATATCTTCGACCTGGGCACAGAGCTTTCGCGCGTTCTCACCAGCAAAGAAATTGGCACCTCACCAAGCTTTCACGTCGGGATTGTAGACGCCATACCCAAAGTAATGGCGTTTGATATGCTGAATGATTGTTTTGATATGCCTGAGACCTTTAAACTGGAGTGCCATGAGGGCGACTTACCGAGCCTTTTAGGAGACCTGTCTCTCAACAAATTAGACCTGGTCATTTCTGATCAGCCGTTGCCGACGAGTGTTAGCGTTAGAGCCAAAAGCCACTATTTAGGCCAATCAGGCGTCAGCTTTTTTGCCAGCACACAAAATAGTATTAAGTACGTCGATGAATTCCCAGCCAGTCTGAGTGGCGCGCCATTTCTAATGCCAGGCACCGACTCCGCTCAAAATCAAAACCTGCTAGCTTGGTTTGAAAAACATAAGCTCACCCCTAGAATCATTGCCGAATTCGATGATACCGCGCTGCTCAAATTTTTTGGTCAGGTTGGCCGCGGTATATTCTGTGTATCTTCGAGTATCGAAGCCGATGTCCTAGAGCAATTTGACGTAGATGTTATCGGCCGTGCGAATGATTTATCTGATCGCTACTACGGCATCTTACCCGAACGAAAAATCAAACACCCGGCCACTGAGCAGATCATGCAAACTGCCGCACGCTTGCTCAGAAAACACAATTAAACGTGCTTATAGATCAATCTTTCGGCCTATTCGCTTTTCGAGCATTCTTCGCTCCCAACCTTTACCAAAGAAATCTCTTGCGTCAAAGACATCAAAGGCCTCCCAAGCAAGATACGCCCCCCAAAAAAGGACAACCCAGAGCCCCCAATTTCCGGTTGGGTTGTCTAACCAACTCAACAAAAATAGGAACGGGGCCATCACAGCAAATGCGATTAAATCCCGTATAAAACGCTGCACCTCTCTTATATGCTCAAGCTGATCCAATTCTTCTGCGCTCAGCTTGGTCTCATCTATTGACGAAAATTGATTACCATCGATAAGTTCATTGAAATTTATTTCAAACACCGCGGCAATGGCTTTTAGTGACTCGATAGTCGGGGTATGCCCCTTCTCTATGCGCTGCACAGTGCGCAAACTTAGGCCGGCAAATTCAGCAAGCTGAAGCTGCGACCAACCTTTTTCTAAACGCCTGGTCCTTAAAGTAGTTGATTTCCTGCTCATAATAAAATTACCCTATTTATGTTAACGATTTTCTCAACCTTAGCAAAACCGGTTAAGCTTGGCTGCGTCAGCATTACGTCATACGGACGACATGCTGGCTTGTTAGAACTAAAATCTTATAAAAACGCAGATCGGGAAAATAAAATTGGCGACTAAAACTACACTACTATTTATGCTGATGATTGCTGGTACTTCAAGTTATGCGATGGACAAAATTGATGTTCAAGGGCACCGCGGTGCGCGAGCCGTACTCCCTGAAAACACATTGCCAGCATTTAACTACGCGCTCTCGATTGGGGTAGACACGCTTGAGCTGGACACGGGCGTGTCTAAAGATGGGGTAGTGGTGGTCTACCATGATCAACGTATCAATTCGGCTTTGTGCCAATACAAAGATGGAAGCGCGATTACTGGCGAACCTCTTATTCATTCATTGACGCTCAAAGAGATCAAACAACTCGACTGCGGTTCAAAACCTAATCCACGTTTCCTGAAACAAACGCCCCTGCCTGGCACCGAAATACCAACGTTGGCCGAGGTATTCGAGTCAGTAAATAACTCTGAGCTAAACAACGCGAAGTCGATACGTTTCAACATAGAGACTAAAAGCAACGTTGATCAACCTGATGCGCAGCCAGCGCCCGCAGAGTTTGTTCGCCTAGTGTTGAGCGTGATTAAAGAATATGGCCTAGAAAACCGGGTAACTATTCAGTCATTTGATCACCGAACTTTGCACGAAACTCAAAAACAAGCACCAGAGCTTGTACGTGTAGCGCTATTTGCTAAGCGCGAATCAGATTGGCTAATGGCCGCTAAACAAAGCGGTGCTCAAATTGTGTCTCCGAACTTTAAGAAGATTCGAAAAAAGGATGTAGAACAATTACACGGCGCTGGCTTCAAGGTAATACCTTGGACAGCTAACCAGCAAAGCGAATGGAAAAAGTTAATTGAAATGGGCGTTGATGGCATCATCACCGACGACCCTGAACCACTGCTTGAACTACTTGGCCGTCGCTAACTAAAGGTCAATACGCCAATTACGCTCGCAGTCATACAGGTGGCCAATGTTCCACTCACCATACTAAGTAGGCCTAACCGCGTAATTTCTGCGCGGCGCTCAGGCGCCATGGCGGATAAGCCACCTATTAGTATCCCCAAACTGCCAAAATTGGCGAAACCGCACAAGGCATAACTGATCACCAAATCGCTGCGTGGGCTCAGAGCCTCGGCCGGCAACTGACTTTGCTGGATAAACGCGAGAAATTCATTAAAAATAGTTTTCACACCCATCAACGTGCCAGCGGTCGGAGCCTCTGCCCATGGAATGCCCATTAACCAGCACAAGGGTGCCATGACCCAACCGAGCACACGCTCTAGCGAAAGCGCCGAGCCATAGACATCCGGCAGAAGGCCAAGCGCCGAATTGGTTAGGGTCACCAGAGCTATGAATGTAATAATCAGCGCCAATATCCCGAGCATCATCTGCATGGCACTTACCGCACCTTGCGAAATTGCATCCATTGGCCCGGAGTAGTCAAACGCCACCTCTGCATCGGACGACGTAGGCTCGCCGTCTTGTGGCACCATAGTCAAGGAAATCATCACCGCCGCCGGCACGCTCATGATCGACGCAGTCAAGATGTGGCCAACCGCATCACTAATAACTTGATTCAAAAAAGTGGCATACAAAACTAAGACCGTGCCCGCTACGGTCGACATGCCTAGCGTCATCACCATAAACAACTCGGAATAACTGAGCTTTTTGATGCTGTTGCGAATAAACAGCGGGGCTTCGACCATGCCAATAAAGATATTCGCAGCGCCAGATAATGCCACCGCTCCACCAATATTCAACGTTCGTGTAAATATCTTGGCCAAACCCTCAATAATGATTGGCAAGATGCGCCAATACGACAATAAAGCGGTTAGCGCGCCAATGACGATTATTAACGGGAAAGCCTGAAACGCTAACACGTAACTTGTACCAGGTTTAAGCTCCTCAAATGGGAGCTCTCCACCACCCAAATAACCAAACACAAACGCGGTTCCGGCGGTGGTCGCCGCCTGAAGTGCCAAAACCCCTTGATTTAGTGCCGAGAACATTGCTTGAAACAGAGGCACCTTGAGGAACACTAACGCCAGCAGAAACTGCAATCCAACGGCTGCGAGCCATAGCTTTAGGTTCAAACGCCGCTTTCCACGACAAAATAATAAGGCAACTAAGGGAAAAGCAATTAGGCCTAAAGCACTTTGAAAATTAAGTAGGTAGTCCATTCGGATGTGGCTTCGAGTTGTTTAAGCCGCAACTTTACTGCGTATAACAATATCGGACAAGCAACAATGGCTAAGGAGAACAGAAGTTATACCTATTATCATTTCTGCTTATTAGACTGGCTGTAACTTTTCTGCAACACTAGCGACGTATAAAAACAACAATTAACGCCCACGTTAAAGAAAGTTCATGCGTCATGGATTACTATGACGTTACCACGTAAACGCAACCGGACCGAATCGTCCAGAGGTCGCACACCATGCAGCAAAATTTTGCTTCTGGCTTTACTAAGGCCATTACCCTATTTTTATTTAGCGCGCTCTTTTCCGCCGCCTTCGCACAATCCACCACATCATCTATTCGGGGCAAACTCCTCGATACGAATGGCAACCCAGTTGCTAATGCTGACGTTGTAGTCACCGATCAGCGTACAGGCTCTACTCGCCGAGTGAGTTCTAATGCGACCGGTACCTTTTTCGCATCAAACCTAGTTGTTGGCGGCCCATTTCTGGTTACCATCGACGGTCAGAAAACTGTTCAAGTAGACAACATTTCCCTGGGAGATATCTACCAGCTCAACATATCCGACCTTGTTACTGGCACCGATAAAACTATGGAAGAAGTCGTAGTGATGGGCAAAGCCGTTGGCCTAGCCGACGTTGCTTCAGGGCCATCTGCGGTGTTCTCTTTATACGATCTGGAAAAGGCAGTCGCATTTGATCGTGATATTAAGGATGTTTTCAGCAACGACCCGCGCATCAATTTAGATGACTCTAGCCGTGGCTCTGGCGTAAATTGTGGTGGTAAGAACCCTCGGTTTAACGGTGTTTCCATCGATGGCGTTTCTCAGAATGACCGCTTTGGTTTGAATAATAATGGCTATGCAACGGCAAACGGCCAACCTTTCCCATTTGACGCAATTTCACAGGTATCTGTTGAGTTAGCACCATTCGACGTGACTTACGGCGGATTTTCAGCTTGTTCAATTAACGCCGTTACTAAATCCGGCAGCAACGATTGGTTTGGTAACGTTTTCTATGAGTACTCCAGCGATAGCTTGCGTGGCGACACAATTGACGTGCAAGGTACCTCTAGAGATGTAGGTGGAGAAAACTACTCTGAAGAATACATTGGCTTCACACTTGGTGGCCCGATCGTCCAAGATAACCTTTTCTTCTTCTTATCTTACGAGCAAGAAGAATCACCTCGTTTCACATCACAAGGCTTTAACGGAGGGTCTGG
>CALKRK010000059.1 GCA_937989675.1 uncultured Arenicella sp.
TAGCGCCTTGAACACCACCGCTGACTTTTCAGCCGCGGGTACCTACGTACTTCGCCTAACGGCGAACGACAGCGCATTATCTAGTTCAGACGACGTGACTGTTCAAGTTGACCCTGCACCGGTTAGCGATAACTTTGAGACTTTGGTTCTATCTAAGATCAACACAAGCTGGCAAACCATCGCTCTGGCAAACAGTTATAGCAACCCGGTTGTGGTCTGCACACCGCAATATTCAAGCGCCGAGCTACCAGCGGTGGTACGCGTAAGAAATGTATCAGGTACTGACTTTGATGTGAAAGTTCAAAACCCAAGCAATTCTGCGCTCAATGACCTGGCTGTTTTCTGCTTGGCGATGGAAAGCGGCAGTTGGACAATGCCAGACGGTCGTTTGATAGAAGCACAGATTTACAACAGCACCGTCACTGATCGCGCTGGCGCTTGGAACGCCGAAGCTCAGTCGTATCTCAACAGTTACAGTAACCCCGTTGTTATCGGCCAAGTAATGACTGAGAACGACGCAGACTGGTCGGTGTTTTGGTCATATGGAGCCTCGCGAAGCGCGGCACCAAATGCGTCTGCGCTAAGAACCGGTAAACAAGTTGCGGAGGACTCAGACACCACTCGCGCCAATGAAACCATCGGGTTCATTGTTATCGAAGCAGGAAGCGGCACGGCTGGCGGTTCAAACTACGTAGCTCAAATAGGCGCAGACTCGATCACCGGCGCCACAAATAGCACAACAAGTTATAACTTCAATCCTGCCTTTTCTTCGACGCCGGCGCTCCTAGTTGCGTCGATGGCTGGGCTTGATGGCGGTAACGGCGGCTGGGCCTTCTTAGATGGTATCTCGCCATTAAGTGCGAGCAGCGTAACCTTTGCCATCGACGAAGATCAAATTCGTGATTCAGAACGCTCTCATATCACAGAGCAAGTTGACTATATCGCGTTTGAAAATTCGGTATCGCTCACGTTAACGCCTAACCCATAAAGCGTAACAATGATATCGACGACAAAACTACCAAGGGGGTAGGGCGCGGGGAACACTGCACACAGGGGGGATCATTTCTGGTTTGTGTGGTGTTCTCCCAGCCCGTATTTTGACTTTGTGTTTATTCGGCCGGCCAAAGAAATTTGGTCGGCCATTTTTCATTCTTATCGCGACTAATTTAATTGAATTGACAGCAGACTCCACGCTTTCTTTTCAGCATTCCAAGCAAAAATATATTTCTTGTATTGCCTCGCCGTTTCAGCCGCTGGTCGATAGGCAAACTCAGTATCATCGAGCGTCATTAGCTGTAAACCATTTTTTTCAGTGCTAAAACGTATCTTCCTTATCTGCGTACTGTCACCGTTTTTAAGCCCTAACAAAGATAAAGCGTAACGTGATGCTTGCCCCTTGCTAAACCGTCCGTTCATTTTTAGGTCGAGAGTATAGAGCGAAGACGAACGCGCATCACCATAATAGAGCTTCTTGCCACTTGCCGAGTTATAAATAGCGATGCCCAGTGCGTCAACGCCCTCCCAAGTATCGAGAATTTTCCCAGTAGCAAGGTCAAGTTGATAGATTGCGCCTGCCACCTCGGTAGCGGAAGAGCCAGCGACAGAGCTTACATACAAACTGTTTGTCTCGCAGTCCAATGCCAAACCAACAGCACCAAACGGATTTCGCTGAGACTCATTCTCCGGTAATGGTAACCCCACGAAAGTTTCCAGTTCACCACTGTCAGACCGAATGCGATAGACCGTATTACGTTTGGATAAAGGGTTAGTATCTAACGCCACACTAGGGATAGGCACTGCGTAGATAGACCCTTGCGCATCGCGCACGGTCGAGCCCACGTGGCCGGTGGTTTTCCAACTTTCTTTTTGATACACGCGCTGCTGACCCCGCAGCTCTCGTAACACCACGCCTGGCAGCCTTGAAATACTCGTATCAATCGCAACTGGCTGCTGTAAACCCGTGCTGCGAATAAATTGCGGCATGCCGGCGCAACCATAAACTCCGCCAGGTTTCAGTTCCTGCGCCTGTGACGAAACACTCATCGACAACACACCAAAGGCAATAAACGAAGAAACACGCATTCTAATTCACCTCAATAGGTACAAACATCGGCCCCGCCGTACATGGCCATGTCTTGGTTTTGAGCACACCTTCCACCACTTCATTTTCAGCCCAGCAATACTCCTGACCTTTCTTGCCATCATTCTTCATTTGCGGCACATACCATAGCACCTGATGCCTCCCGGTTAGCGCTTCTGCTGGCTGCATAAACTGTTCTGGGCCTTGTTTATGACCATTATTGCAACAAGAGCCAAGCGTTACTAAATCTCGCTCACCTTCATCGTTATTTGGGTTGTGAGCGGTAACATAAACATACGCATTATCACCACGACTACCATCGCCAAACTGCCCAGCCGAAGGTGCGAGTTTAAATCCACGGCCTTTTCCATCTACAATTTGATGACTGAATTGGTTCTCTGCAAGGCGTTCCGGCTCACGTTGCCGCTCCCACGATTCT